>JAGLOT010000041.1 GCA_023137655.1 Nanobdellota archaeon
CCACATGAATCTTTTAATTTTATGACTCCTTTGGAATTGTGACCTTGAATGTTTGCAAATGTCAAAATTGTTTTTTCTTTTTCTTTATGTAAATTTATTCCAATTACTGCAGCTACAGTATAATCTACAAATATACTATATTGCCAAATTGCTTCCCTCACCCTTTCACTTTGGGTTTGCCTTGGACTACAACTAATATAAACTTCTTTCCAAACTAAATCTGTACCATTCACATATTCTAAACCTAATTCAATGTTAGATATAGTCCTTTCAATACTTTCATCACACAATCTTTCTTGAACTCCTAAGGATAATAAATGAGCCCTTTCAAGACCTGCATAATAATTTTCTATACCACCATGAATCAAATGTTTAACTCTTGGAAGTTGAGTTTTAATACCTAAATATTTCTCCTTAAATTTGGAATTGATTAATCTTTGGTGGATTGTTCTCATAATTAAATAAGAAATTCTTTATTTAAAAATCTTTCTAATTGTAACTACTTATTAGTAAATAAATATGCTATAATAAACTAAAAATAATAATATGAGCCCAAGGGGATTTGAACCCCCGACCTATCGCTTAAGAGGCGATCGCTCTAACCAGGCTGAGCTATGGGCCCATAAAATAAAAGACTAAAAATTCTTAACTAAGGGAAAGAATTAGAATTTGTTTAAAAATATAACTATTTATACTGGTTTTCAGATTCAACTATATGTTTATGTAAATTATGGATTTCATTGCCTATTTTCTCTTGTTGGCCTTTCTTAAATGTATGATTCTTAAACATTTTAGCTAATTTATTGTAATTAATCTTAGCATGATAAAAATCTTTATGTTTAACATTAAATTCACATAAACCTATCATTAAATTTATTTTTTCAGTTTCAATTATTATAATAATAAACACAAATAAAAATATGAAAATTCCAAATTTTAATATTAAACTATAATCTTCAATACCTATATTTAGGAGAACTTCTTTTTCTTCTTCTGAATTTACAACCTTAAATAAACTTCCACTAAAAACAGACTTATCTCCAGCTGTGGCCTTTACAGAGAAGACATAATCTCCTGCACCTAATTTATCCATTAGTTCTATATTTTTTTCAAATGAATTGCCAGAATCAATAATTTTATTCTCTGTTTCACTTATTATGACATTCCCATTAAGGTCTTGAATGAAATATTCTAATGTGACATTAATCTCTTTTCCCCCACTTAAATCATATAAAACAAGACTGGATGAAATATTCCCTTTATTTACAATTATTTTATCTTCTTCAAAAACATCTACTAATAAATCTAAATCAGATTGTGCTTTTTCAATTTCAATTAAAAGAATTACTTCTCTTTGTAAATTACCAGAAGATAAAATTATTTTACTAGTATAAATTCCTTCTTTTTCATTCATAGCACTAACAAGAATAAATAATTTTTTAGTTTGACCAGGGCCAATAGTTACTGATTTAGCTTCAACACCTATAAAACCAGAACTTTCTACTAAGTTAATTGTGATTTCTTCAGTACCTTTATTTTCAATAGTTATATCTTTACTTTTTTCATTACCTTCTTTTAAAAAATATTTTAAGGTTGCTGGAGATACATTAAAGTTAGGAGTTTCTGTTGTTGTTCTGCCGCCTCCACTGCCGCCTCCAGAGGAGCTTAATGGGGGGTCTTCTGGGTCTTCTTCAATATCTAAACCACCATTAAAATTTCCAAAATAATAACTTCCAGATGCGCCCCCACTTTCAGTGTCTTGGCCATAAGGAATTGAAAATTCTAAAGTATATGAAGTTGATTCAGAAGTTCCTGTTGCCAACCCTTCATTACTCTCACCAGTATAAGATGATGATTCATCAGCATTTACAAATACTGCATTAGCTAATAAAAAGGTTAAAAAAATAAAAAAAGTAATTTTATTTTTCATATTTAATTTAAGGAAACCCAATCTGTGCTATTACAACCATAAAATGTATTAACATCACTATCATAGTAAATCGCACCTTCAGTTGTGGTATCACATGTTGCTGTTGCTCTTGGTGTTGTTCTTATTACGCCATCAACATCTAAAGCAACAACTGGGTTTGTAATTCCTATGCCCACATCTCCATTGTTCTTTATGGTCATAACAGACTCTGCAAGTGTTGGTTCCCCCCCTCCTGCGTGGTATTCTTGTAAGAAGTGGAAATCCCCCCTTCCATGGCTTAATGTTCTATTATAAACTATTCCACCTTTTGCATAACTTACATTATCATCGACACCAAATAATACTCCTACTGCTGAACTTATAGAACTATTTGGATTTTGTAGTAATAATGGATATTCTAAAGATGCTATATTATTTGTTTGTATTTCCAACTGTTTAGCAGGTGTTTTAGTTCCCATACCCACTTTATGATTTACAGAATCTACTACAAATGTACTAGAATCAAAGATATAACTTCCTGTTGCTGTATCTCCTGTATCTTTCAAATAAGTTGTTTTATCTGTCCAATACCAATTATTTGCAGAACAATTATACAATAATTCTGAACCATCTACCCCACAACTACCTCTATCTCCCAATGTTAATTGACCATTTTTAATTGCAAATAAACTTTCATTAAAACTCATATTTATTTTATTTCCATCAAAATTAAATCCATCTCCAAATTGTGTTGTTGTATAATAATCAGATTGATCATCTGACCAATTTCCTACTTTATTTACAATATCTAAACCAGATAATTGAGTGTTGTTATCTCCATCTGCTATATCTGAAGGAACGTCTGTTAATGATGTCCAGTTAGCATCAAAATCATCACTTACATTTGTATCTGTTTCTGGGTTTTCGTTAAGGAATGCTGTTGATACTTGCGCATCTGTTAATTGGGTATCATTGTCCCCGTCATCTAAACTTGCTGGTCTGCCAGTTAATGAAGTCCATGCACTATCAAAATCATTTGTTGAATCTGTATCTAAGTTAGGATATTCAGTAACCATATAACTTGAAACTTCTGATTGATTTAATTGTGTATCATTGTCTCCGTCATCTAAACCTGATGGGATACTTGTTAAAGATGTGAATATTCCATCAAAATCGTCTGATGCGTTCGCATCATATAAACTTAAATCTGGTGTGTTATTTATATCACTATAATTTAAACTATTAATATTATTATCAACATAAGACTCGGTTGCGTATCCTGTTAAATCTGATAAGTTGAGGAAATTCTTATTATCCACTTCTATTATGGTGTAATAACTAGATTGATCTTCTGACCAGTTACCAAGAGAGGTTGCAACATCTAACAATGATAAATCATCGCTTGAATTACTATCATAACCTACTAAATCTGAACTGTTAATAAAATCTTTTCCAGTTACAAATGTTTCAACTTCTGATTGGTTCATGAAATCTGGAGCATTGATTAAATTATTATAATCACTATCAAAATCATCACTTGCATCTTTATCCCATGCATCAAATATTGCTTCATTTCCAACTAATGTATTTTGTTTTGTAGATAAACTAGAAGTCATTTCAGAATCATTTACATAATCTTCTCCATCAATAAACGTTTCAACTTCTGATTGGTTCATGAAATCTGGAGTTCCTGATAAATCCCCAAATACCCCTGAGAAAAATGCCCCTGTGTTATCTGATAAATTTACAACATCTGTTGGAATTGTAGGTTGATTAATTAAATCATTAAAACTACCACTAAAGCCTTCATTAATTATTTGGTCAGAGACTTCACTTGTATTAACAAATTCAGATGTTTCTGTACCTATATAATCCTCCATACTAGTTTGATTTACTAAATTAGGTGTTTCAATTAAATCATTAAAACTACCACTAAAGCCTTCATTAATTATTTGGTCAGAGACTTCACTTGCATTAGTGCATGCTGCTTCAATCTCTACGGAAGTAGAATAATCTCCACTTGAATCCTTCCAATTTCCTACTGCGGCTTCAATTTCTGCTTGATTTAATTGAATTTCTGATTTTGAGTTACATGCCCATGATCCTGTTTCTGTTACTAAAACTTCCTCATTTGCACAATTAGGTAGGGATTGTTCTGAAACACACCCCCAACTATCTACATCTTTCCTTAATATTTGGTTATCTATGCAACTAGGCATAGCTGTAGAATTATCTTCATCACAAGACCAATTACCATCTAAATCATTCCATTTAATGATTTGGTCATCACTACATGAAGGAATTGTGTTGGTCTCTATACACCCATATGTTGAATCAAATGCTTTTCTATCTTCTGCATTACCATCATTATCTTCAAAATTTACATTTTCACCTTCTATATAGTAATCAAGATAATATCTTTCTAAACATTCTAAATCTAAATCTGCTTGAGTTCCAAGGGTTACATCCCAAGAACCATTATCTATTATGTCTTCGAATGTTTCATTGTAAATTAGAGTACCTCCTATACTTGAGGTATACATAGTTACAATTAATGTGCCTGATTCTAATAAGTTCCCACTTGCTTTCTCTCTTACATTATTTCCTGAATTTCCCATGATTACTTCAGTCGCAAGAGTGCTAGCGCTAGTTAAAGAAATGACTAATAGGGCAAATACCATTAAGAATATTGATTTATTAGATAATCTCTTTGTATTGTTGTAATTAGTTTTTCCCATTTTTTTCCACCTCTTTTAACTTTTTTAGAACTGCCTTATCTATGAAATTCTTAACAGATGGGTAATCAAATCTGTTATCTCCTTTAGAAATAAACTTTTCAATTCTTTCTTTTAATTCAAAATCTATTTTTACAGGTTTATCCATTGTGTAGTTACTTAAAGTTACTAATTATATAATTAGTACTCTTATTAATGCTAATTAATATTAGTTTATATCTATATGTAACTAATAGTAACTATAAAAAGATTTCGTTTTTAACTCATCTTTATAAGTAAAAAGATTTCGAAAAAACCCTTAAGATGTAGAAAGGTTTCAATTATATCTTACCTTTATAAGTAAAAAGATTTCGTTTTCAATCAAGATTTAATAATTAAAACTTATTCGTGAGAATTAATATTTCATTTGGTAAAAAATAAAAAATAAAAAATAAGGTTTATAACTTAAACCTTTTTACTTTTACCCTTGTTAGAAGATTTGCCTTTATTATTTTCGGTTTCGTCTTCACCCTCAAAGCCCTCATCTTCTATTTCTTCCTCGTCTTCTAAGTCTTCTTTTTGACCTTTGTTAGAGTTTACATTTCCAACTCTTTCCTGAGCAGATTTTAATTTACCCATAACGCCTTTTGCATCTTCTACAAGTTCTGAAACAGCATTTAAATCTTCTTCACTGAGAAAATGCTTTTTAGCCCTATTAACTCTATTTACAGTTTCTTGAACTAATTCTTCAATAACTTCAAGATCCCCTTCTAAATCAGCTAAAATTTCTTCTGAATTTTCATTTTCTTCAATTTCTTGAATACTTTCATCTAAATCTTCTTGAACAGTTCCTTGTTCTTCTGCAACTTCTTCTGATTCTTCATACATTCCTTTTTCAATGAAAACTCTTTTCTTATACTCAAGTTTTTCATATCTCATAGCAGCAACTCTTGCTCTTTTTTCAGGATTTCTAGCTAAGAACTTATCAATGTTATAGCCCATTCTTTCAAAAGCTCTAAAAAGACCAATTGTAGCACCAGCATTTTCTTCATCTTCTTCATCTGCTATTTCATCTTCTTCTGTTTCATTCTCGTCTTCTGTTTCGTTGAGTTCAATGGTTTCATTCAATTCAACTGTTTCGTTTATCTCTGGTGTTTCGTTGACTTCTGTAGTCTCATTTAATTCCACAGTTTCATTAATTTCTGTTTCATTAACTTCAATGGTTTCATTCAATTCAACT
>JAGLOT010000042.1 GCA_023137655.1 Nanobdellota archaeon
ATCTTATAAAAATTTAAATAAAAAATGCTTTGGAACATTTTCTCCTCTTTATTTAAGAAACCTTTAAATATAAAGGGCAGTTTATTAACTCCATAAAAGTAATGGTGGTGGAATAGATGAAAAAACTAATCCTAATTTTATTATTGATAATTATATTGGCCCCTATAGCACTTGCAGCAGATTTTAATGTTGACATTGAGCCAGTTAAATCACAAATCAGTCCAACAGAAAGTGCATTATACAATGTTAGCATAACTAATGAAGGTACGACAAAAAGTACTTATAAAATTGGTATTGATGCAACATGGGATATTCTATCAAATCCTTTATCAGCTTATTTCTCTGGGATAGTTCTTGAACCTGGAGAAAAAACAACTACATTACTTAAGCTTTCACCACCATCAAAAAGCACATCTGGGGCTAAAAGATTAAATGTAGAAATTGAAAGTAATGACGGGGAGAAAATAAGTCGTTCAATTAATGTTTACATTAAAGCAATTGGATATGGTCCACAAGGTTATGTTCCTTTTGTTATGAGTTCTTTAATTGTTGAACCTGTTAGTATTGATCCAAGAAATAAATTAACTGCAAAAGTTAAATTAAAAAATGGTAATGTCTTAAATCTTACAGATGTAACCCTTGAATTAACTACTCGAAATAATTTATTTTACAAAAAGAGATTAGTTAATTTAGATCCTTTAGAGGAAAGGACTGAAACTTTCATTATAACGCTTAATCCGTTAACTGAACCTTCAGCAGACTCACTAATTGCAACAGTTTCTTATTTAGATAACTATTTCCAACCAGCAAGGGAAATTATTGAAATTGTCCCATTTACAAATCTTGTTGAAAATAAATCTGTTGAAAATAAATTTCTTAAAATAGAATCTACAATTGAATTAACAAATAAGGGGAATCAAAGAATCTCTGAGTTATATAAAGTTAAAACTAACTTATTTAGAAGTTTATTTATTACAAGCAATCCTGATGCAAAATCATTAAATCAGAATGATGAAAGATATATTGTTTGGGAAATTAGTCTTGACCCAGCACAAAAAATAACAATTAAATCAACTGAAAATTATCAACCACTTCTTGTATTTGTTGCTTCAGCATTGATTGTTTTAATCCTTTATTATCTTTTAAGAAGCAAAGTTGTGATCAACAAATCAGCGGAAGTTCTTGAAATGGAAGAGGGTGGAATTTCAAAAATAAAAATAATGTTAAGTGTAAGAAATCGTTCAAAAAGAAAGATTGAACATCTTAAAATTATTGAGAAAGTGCCAAACATTTCAGCATATGTTAAGGAAGATTATGTTGGTACATTAAAACCAAGTAAGATTTTAAAACATGATGCAAAAGGTACACTACTTAAATGGGATATTGATGAACTAGAAGGTTTTGAAGAAAGAATGATAACTTATAAGATTAAATCTAGGTTAACAATTCTTGGTAGTATGACCCTAACACCTTCTGTTGTAAAATTCAGAAACCCTAGTGGAAAAATAACTATAACTCATTCAAATAAGCATAAGCTTAACATGGGTTAAATTTTTATTTTCTTTTAATTTAGGTAATCTAAATGCAAATTTATTTAAAGATTTTTTAATTAGTTAATATTATATGGTCAAAAAAGGAGTTATTTTAGTAATACGAGATGGTTGGGGTTATAGCCCCAATAAAAAAAATAATGCAATTGCAAATGCTAATACCCCTAATACTGATTTTTTAACTAAAACATATCCTTCTACTTTAATTAATGCTTCGGGCGAAGCTGTTGGTTTACCACCCAAATATCAGGGCAATTCAGAGGTAGGACATATGACTATTGGTTCTGGTAGGATCATGTTACAATCATTAAAAAGAATTAATAATTCTATTAAAAATAAAAACTTCTTTAAACTTCCTGAGTTCCTATTGGCAATAGAAAATTGTAAGGAATATAAAACTGCCTTACATATTGCAGGATTACTCCAAAAGGAAGGTGTGCATTCTCATATTGACCATTTATTTGCATTATTAGATTTGTGTCAAAAAAATGAGTTTCATAATGTTAAACTCCATTTATTCACAGATGGGAGGGATTCACCAGTCCATAAAAGTTTAACTTATATTACTCAAGTTGAAAATAAATTAAAGGATTTAGGTTTTGGAGAAATTGCAACTATCTGTGGAAGATATTATGCTATGGATAGGGATAATAGATGGAAAAGAACTCAAAAAACATATGATTGTATTGTTTTGGGTAAATCAGATTCCACATTTACAAATGTTAAAAAAAGTATAAAAGAAAGTCACAAACTCAAAATTACAGATGAATTTATTGTTCCAATCCAACATAAAGATTATGAAGGTATTCAAAAAAATGATTCTTTCATATTCTATAATTTTAGAACTGATAGGACTAGGCAATTAACCAAATCAATTGTTGAAACATCATTTATTTGGTGGAAAAGGAAAAAGCTTAAGGTTTTCTTTGTTGCAATGACTTCATATTATAACAAAATGAATGCAAAAGTTGCTTTCAAAAAAGAACTACAGAATAACCTTTTAGGAAATATTGTTTCAGATAATGAATTAAATCAGTTAAGAATTTCTGAGACTGAGAAATACGCCCATGTAACCTTTTTCTTTAATGGACAAATAGAAAAACCAAATAAAAATGAATCTAGAATTTTAATAAATTCTCCAAGAGTCTCAACCTATGATTTAAAACCCGAAATGAGTGTGTATAAAATTACCACTTCTTTAATAAGAGAAATTAAGAAAGACAAGTACAATCTAATTGTTGTAAATCTGGTTAATGGTGATATGGTTGGCCATACAGGGAATATCAAAGCAATAATTAAAGCTGTTGAATCAGTTGATGAATGTCTTGGAAAAATAGTAGATGTAGGCTTAAAGAAAAATTATGATTTCTTAATATTTGGTGACCATGGAAATGCAGAAAATCAAAATCCTAACTGGGTTACAAGCCATACAATTAATCCAGTACCTTTAATCTTTGTTTCAAATAAGGATAAGTTAAACAAAGCAACTTTGTTAAAGAATATGGGATTAAGGGATATTGCACCTACAACATTAAAATTACTAGGATTACCAAAACCAAAAGAAATGACTGGTTCAAGTATAATTAAATAATTTAAATTTTAATCTTAAATTCAAAATAATTTCCCCATCCAGTTTCTAATCTCATGGTTTCTTCAGAGGATAATTTTTCAAAATATTTTCTGAGAAATCTAATTGAATTGTTATGGGCACAAATTGCAATATTTATTTTTTCTTTCTTAGCTTTGTTAATTAAATCTTTTATGAATAAATTAACTCTTGTTTCAACTTCTTTGAGTGTTTCTCCACCTGGTGGTGGGATATCATAGGACCTATGGTAAATATTATACACAAATTCAGAAACGTTTTTTTCTAATTCTTTTTTGTGTTTATTTTTCATTTTTCCATATTTGTCTTCTAATGCCTGAACTATCACGTTACCAATCTCAAACATGAATCCTTTGGAATTCCTTTTCTGTAATTTTCCATAATTTCTTTCAAGAATTCTATCATCTTCTATTATGTCTGTACATTCTGGATGAAATTTAAGAATTTCCCTGAGGGTTCCCTTGGATCTTGAAAGACTTGTTCGATATGCAAAGTTTATACTCTTGTTCTTAAGTTGTTGGGCTATATACTTTGCATTTTCAATTCCTTTCTTAGTTAATTTAGAATCTAGCTGGCCTGTAAACCAATGATGTTGATTATAATATGTTAATCCATGCCTAAAAAGATAGATGTAACAATATTTCTTTTGGGCCATATACTAAATTAATTTCTTTCATATATAAATTTTTTTGATTACTTTACAAAAAAGATTTAAAGAAAGGAATATAATTTGTATTTATGAAGTTATCCGATATCAAAAAAGACTTGCCTGCTGAATTATATAGCATTCTTGAAAAGGACATTAAAGAGTTAAGGCCATCACAGGAAAAGGCAATTGAATCTGGATTATTTAAGGATAAGAATCTATTGATTTGTACTCCAACTGCTTCAGGTAAAACACTGGTAGCAGAAATGTTAATGTTAAAAACTATTCTTGAAAAGGGTGGGAAGGCAATTTATATTGTTCCATTAAAGGCCTTAGCAAGTGAGAAATATAAAGAGTTCAAGAAAAGATATGGTAAATTAATTAATATTGGTTTATCCATTGGTGATTTGGATTCTTCTGATTCTGGACTTAGTAAAATGGATATAATTATTTCCACATCTGAGAAAATGGATTCTTTGATTAGACATAAGGTAAAATGGATTAATGAAATTAAAGTTATTGTGGTTGATGAAATCCATTTATTGAATGATCCTGGCAGAGGCCCAACTTTAGAAATCTTATTAACAATTCTTAAGGATACAACAAAAGCAAATATTCTTGGTTTAAGTGCAACAATTGGCAATCCAAAAGAATTAGCTGAATGGTTAAATGCTGAACTAGTTATAGATACTTGGCGGCCTGTTGAATTAAAGAAATTTGTTTATTTCAATGGAAAAAATTTCTCTAAAGATTAAGAACTTTTAAGATTTTATCTTTATCAAATATTTCTATGTCGGAATATTCTTGCCCGCTTCCGATGAATATGATTGGTTTCTTGGTTACATAACTAACAGAAATAGATGCACCACCTTTTTCATCAATATCCATCTTGGATAAAATTAATGTATCAATACCCACTGCTTCATTGAAACTTTTAGCTTGTTCAACAACATCATTGCCAGTTAAGGAATCACCTACAAATATTTTCATATCTGGTTTGCTAACTCTAATAACTTTTTTTAGTTCATCCATTAAATTTATGTTTGAATGCGAACGTCCGGCTGTATCAATTAAAACCACCTCTATCTTTTTTGCTTCTGCGTGTTTAATTGCATCAAATGCAACTGCTGCTGCATCACTACCATAATCATGTTTGATTAATTTAATATTAAGATTATTTGCATGCTCTTCTATTTGTTGTAGGGCTGCTGCTCTGAAATTATCACAAGCTGCAATAACTGAAGTATAACCTTTTTCGTTTAATAAATTTGCAACTTTTGCAAGGGATGTAGTTTTACCAGAACCATTTACTCCGATAAATGCAATAACATATGGTTTTTTCTTTTTGATTTCTTCAAATAAATCTGGACTTTCTAAACTTAATATTTCTGAAATGCTTTTATTAAATATTTCCTGTATTTTTTTCTGTAAAGAGAATGCATTGAACTTTTGATCAATGATTTCTTGTTTTAAATCCCCTTTAATCTTTTCAATTACTTCCACTGCAACATTATTTTCCAATAGTGCAAGTTCAATATCCCAGAATAGTTCTTCAAACTTACTATCTGATATTTTTACTCTGATAACTCCTTTTGAGAATAGGCCTTTCTTTTCATGAACTTCTTCTTCAACTTTTTCTGTTGTTGTTGATACAGTTTCTTCTGGTTTTTCTTCTTGAATTTCTTCTTGTTTTTTCTTTTTCTTGAATATTCCAAAAATCTTTTTTTCTTTCTTTTCAGGTTCTTCTTTTATTTCTGGTTTGACTTCTTTAGGAATTTCTTTTATTTTTTCTACAACTTTTTCTTTGGGTTCTTTTTTCTTTACTGGCTTTTCTTTTTTCTCTTCTGTTTTTTTAGGGATAACTTGTTCTTGTTTTGGTTTATCTTTCTTAACCTCCTTTTTAGGTTTTTCTTTAACTGGTTCATCCACTAATTCTGCTTCTTCCTCTACTTTCTTAGAAAAGATACTAATTGCTTTTCCCAGTTTTTCTTTTAATGAACCAAACATTTTATCTTATTTTAATTCCTCATTAATTTTTGCT
>JAGLOT010000043.1 GCA_023137655.1 Nanobdellota archaeon
AACTCTTGGTGAAATTATGAAAGAAGCTGAAGTAGAAGCCGAAGAAGAAAGGGAGAATGAAGCTGATAAGGAAACTGATGAATACTCAGAAGAGTCAGAACCAATTCTCCAGAAATCAGAAGAACAAGAGATAGTTCTTCAAGTAGAAGAAGAGTCAGAACCACTTTTTCATGAAATGGAAAGGCAAGAATCAATGATTCAAGAAGAAGAAACCAATGACTTTATTCAAGAATCAACAGACTCTGAACTTCCAAGTATTGATGATATTGAAAATGTAACTGAAACAGATGATAAACTTAACTTCACAAAAGAATTATTAAAAGATGATTCATCCTTAAATGGATTAGATGAAGAAAAAGAAAAATCTGAAGATTTAGAAGATAATTTATTTTCAAAAAATTTAGAAGAAGATAATTCAGATGATATTGAAATTGCCCCTGAAAAAGAAAAGCCAACTTTAACAGAGGAAGAAAAAGAAGCAGCTGATTTATCAAAAATATTCAACGTAAATAAATAAATTAACAAAAAAGAGTTTCATAACTCTTTATATAAAAAAAGAGGTGATTAATTTGCTTGACTATATTAATCTTAAATATAAACCAAAAAAGACAGATTTAGTTTGTGAGTTCTATGTAGAAGCTAACGGAGTTTCTTTCGAAGAATCTGCAGAAAATATCGCAGGAGAAAGTTCTATTGGAACCTGGACTGATTTGTCTACGATGAATGAAAAAATTGCACATCAATTAAAACCAAAAGTTTTCTATCTAAATGAAAAAGAAAATATAATAAAAGTTGCATATCCTGAAGAATTATTTGAACCAGGAAATATGCCACAAATCCTATCAAGTATTGCGGGAAATATTTATGGTATGAAAATTCTTAAAAACCTAAGGTTAGAAGATATTACTTTTACAAAAAAGTTATTAGAAAGTTTTCCAGGCCCTGAATTTGGTATTGCAGGAATCAGAAAATTACTCAAAGAAAAAGACAGACCATTAATTGGGACTATTGTAAAACCAAAAGTTGGCCTTAATGAAAAACAACATGCAGATATTGCTTATGAAGCATGGGTTGGCGGTCTAGATATTGTAAAAGATGATGAAAATTTATCATCCATGTCTTTCAATAATTTCTATGAAAGAATTAGACAGACATTAAAAGCAAGAGATATGGCAGAAGTTAAAACTGGCCATAAGAAAATTTACATGCCAAATGTAACTTCAGAAACTATGGAAATGCTCAAAAGAGCAAGATTTGTCAAAGCAAATGGTGGAGAATATGTTATGATTGACATATTAACCGCTGGTTATGCTAGTTTACAAACTTTAAGAAATGCAAATCTTGGATTAGTTATACATGCTCACAGAGCAGGGCATGCAGCTTTAACAAGAAATCATCAACATGGTATAAGTATGCTTGCAATTGCTAAAATTGCACGTTTAATAGGTGTTGATCAACTCCATATTGGCACTGCTGTGGGTAAAATGGATGGTGCAGCAATAGAAGTTGAAGCCATAAAAAATGAAATTGAAGCTAAATTTGTACATGAAAAGAAAAAGCAACATATTCTTGAACAAAAGTGGGGTAATATAAAACCAGTATTCGCGGTTTGTTCTGGGGGATTACATCCTGGTATGACTGCCGAACTTGTAAAAATAATGGGTAAAAATATAATTGCACAATATGGTGGCGGTTGTCATGGTCATCCCGATGGAACAAGGGCTGGTGCTACTTCGATTCAACAAGCCGTTGAAGCAGTTATGAAAAAGAAATCTCTACCTGAATATGCAAAAACTCATGAAGAACTTGCAAAAGCACTAGAACTCTGGGGCTGTTTGTAATAAACTTCTTTTTTATTATTTGAAAAAAAATAAGGCTTGAAAATTTAATCTTCTTGTTTATTCTTTTATTTATTATTATAATTAATTTATATTAATATTTAGAAGTATAATTCTTATAGGAGTTTAAAAAATATTAAAAAAAGAAAAAAATAATTAATGTTTTCACATTAATACTTTTATTAACAAGAAGATTATCAATATTACTAATAAGACATTTCCTAAAATTAATAATAATGTATAACCTGTTGTTTCTTTAAAGCTTATTTCAGTTGTTGTTGGTATTGGCTGTGGTTCAAATCCTGTTTCTTCTGGAAGAACAACGTCTGGTTGAGAATATTCTGGGTAAGATGTTTCCTCTTCCTCATCTTCTTCTTCAGTTTCAACAACTGATAATGTTACTTGATCAATGTCTATTGGATCTTCATCCATATATTCATCATAATCATAATAAGTTACGATTTCAATATTATAATCCTTATCATTAACATCGCCATCAACTTTAATTGGTATTGTAATCTCCCATGTATCTCCTTCATCTAAGTCAATATTCAATTCTTTAAAGTCAATATCAAGATCATCACATTCAACAGTTAAGACTACTTCATCTTGGTCATCTGAACCAATATTACTTAATTCAATTGTTAAATAAGCTGTTTCTCCTGCTTCAACTGAATCGTAATCAAATTCTGCTTCTGTAATTGCAATATCGTCATCTTCTTTCTCAATCTTTAAGTCAAAGGTCCATTCATCTTCATATTCAATGTTATCATCTTCGCCTTCACCAACTACAGTGATAGTTACTTGAAATGTATCTTCATCTGCTGTCCAATCAATACTTGAAGTAAATGTAATTTCTTCTTCATCTCCATCTTTGATGGTTCCAATATCTTCATTATCATCCCAATCGTCTTCGTCATCAATCTCTTCGATTTCTACATCAAGTTCAACATCATCCATATCTTGGGTTGAATCGTCATTCTTAATAATTACAATAATTTCTAAATCTTCACCAAAAACATCTTTTGATTCTAATTCTAAATCATCGCCATTTTCATACTCACTTAATTTGAGTCTTTCACCATTAATTTCAACTTCATCAATGTAGAGTAATTTTTCTTCTTCCTGTTCAACGACATTGAATGTTAAATTTGCTTGATCCTCAGATTCTGGAGCATTATAAATTCCATCTGCTTCAACATAAACTATTCCAGAATATGGACCTCCAATAACTAAGCCAAAAGAATTAATTTGTAATTCTACAGGTTTAATTTGGTCTACAGCAAGAGTATCTGGCACTATATTAAAATGAGAGATCCCATCACCAATATATTCAAAATCTATATCGTTTAATGGTATTGTACCTGTATTTTGAATATCAAATACAAAAGATCCTGTTTGATTTTCTTCTATATTCAAAGAAGGGATAGTTAATATTGTTATTTCATTATAATTCCCAAAAGAATCTTTTGTAGTATTAGTCCCATTAAATTCAACAGTTATAGTAAATGCACCTTTTGGCGCTCTGTTGATTTCATAGGTTCCAACACCTGATGTAAGGATTAAAGTGTCACTTCCAATTCCCCAATCAATATTAACTGTTTGATTGAAACCTGTATATGTTTGATTTGTTTCGTTTAGTGCAGTGATTGTTAGTTCACAATCTTCATCATAAACTACTGGATCAGTATCTACAGTAATATCAAAACCATTTAAGGATTCTGCTAATGCCATAGGCATTGCAAATACTGCAAAAACTGCCACCATTATTAATAGTAATTTTTTCATTTTCTTACCCCCTAATTATTATGTATTATAAAATACTAACTAGTTGTTACTATAAAGTAAGAACTGATATATAAACCTTTCGATTACTCTCGACGGAAGGTTTATCCTGAAGAATTGTAGATTCTTCTGAATAAAGGTTTCTATTTATTCAGAATTGAAGCATTTATCCTCGACGAGAGCTATTTATAGAGAATAAGTAATAAAATAAAGAAAAAATAAAATATTTGGCCTATTTTCTAATAGACCTAATTATTAAAACAACAAATACTAAAATTATTACTAAAAGTGCAATATTAAGTAAAAACAATGAAACATTCAAATCTGGTGATTCTTGTTCTTCTTCCATTGCATCCATATAAATAACTTCAGTTCCTGTATATTCAACAGGTTGACCAACAATTATATTAATTGAATCTAAAACCCTATCCACTTGCTCATAAACATAGTAATCAGAGTAAATTTCAACCATACATGAATAACTGCCTGCTTCTGCATTTGCTGGAATATTTAATGGTATCTCCATATAATTTGGTTCTAATCTTTCAATTAAAACATCTTCCATTATAATATTAATACCTAAGTCATTACAAGTTACTTCAACAATCATATTGTCTTCATCTGTAATTCCTCTATTAACTACTTCTAAGCTTAATACAGCTTGTTCTCCGACATTAACATCAGCACTACAAGTTAAACCTTCCATATAATATTGATGTTGTTCTCTTTCAATATCATCATTCCAGTCATCGTCATAATCATCGTCTTCTTCCTCTTCCTCTTCCTCTGCCCAATCGTTTATAGTAAACCATTCGGAAACACTGTATCCAAAGACTGTTATTTCATAATCATCTGCTGCCCATTCTGGAACAACAAAAGTTGTTAAAAATGCACCATTTACATCTGTGGTTGGTGTTGCAATAATTTGACTGTCTAAATAAATGACTAAAGTTTCATTTGCACCAAAGTTAATTCCACTCAAATCTATAATATCTCCTGGAATTCCACTTGTTGGACTAACAAATAAATCAGGTTCTACTCCACCTTGTTCTAATACAAGGAAAGGTGTAGTTGCTGAATAACCAACAGCCATTACATTATATAATCCTGCTGCTACATCTGGAACTGTAAATACGCCAGTAAAACTGCCAGTATTATCGGTATTTACGTTGACAATAAAATTTGCCCCCAAGTATAATGTTACAGTTTCATTTGGATTAAAATTATTACCCCAAACATTAATAACATCTCCTTCATATCCAGAAACTGGATCTACAAAAATTTCTGATTCGTCTGGTCCAACATTTTCTAATACTTCAAAGTCTGCAGTTCCGGCCCTATTAACTACTGTTATTTCATAGTCTCCTGTTGGAACATTTGGGACATTAAATGTATCAATAAATGTACCATTTGCATCTGTGGTAGGTGTTGCAATAACTTGCCCTGCCATCATTATAATTAATGTATCATTTGCTGGATAATCATTACCCCAAATATTGATAACATCACCTACATATCCTTGTTCTGGATTAACATACAATTCTGAAAAGTATGGGCCTTCTAAAACATCAAAGTAAGCATATGCTGTTGGATAATTATCCACAGAAACTAAATAATTATTTCCAGGAGCTAAATCAGGAACAACAAAATCTACTTCAAATTCTGCATCAGACCATTGGAATTCTGCAATTATGATTCCTGCCATCCTAATTGTTATTGTCTCATTTGAAGACACATACAAAAAATCATGACCATAAACAGTTCTTGTTTCTCCAACATGTCCTCCTGGAGCACTTAATGTAATTGAAGGATAATCTGGTTGTGTACCATTATCTAAAATAGTGAATACTTCGTATACATTATACATTGAACTCATATTAGTTCCATAGACATTAATATTATAATCTCCTGGAGCTAAATCAGGAACAACAAAAGTTGTATCAAAAGATCCTGATGCACCCATTGAAGATGTAACAATTATTTCATTATCAAACAAAATAATTAAATTATCTCCTGGAATATATCCAGTTCCTTCTAAATCAATAACATCCCCTACATAAC
>JAGLOT010000044.1 GCA_023137655.1 Nanobdellota archaeon
GGTGTATTTTTTCCGAGAAGAACCTAACTTCATTATATCTCATTTTATTTTAAAACCATATATTGCGTATGACCCTTTTTTATCTTTGTTAGCATAACTTTATTTTGCCAATAACGGCATTATAAATTTTAATGCGATTTATAAATAAAATAAATCCAATCCACTCAACCCCGCTCGGCTTATATTTTGTATATGTTTGATATTTCATTATATAAAAATTATTTATCTGTAATTTCTTTTGCCTTTTTCTCGGCATCTTTTATTAATTTTTTCTTCTCACTTTTTAATTCCTTAATATGTCTTTCTGGCTGTAAATTTTCCGGAGTTGTGCCACCAATATCTTTTATCGTCTGTCTGACTTTACCTCCTACCATAAAATGCGCTTGAGAAGCTTGGTCGTCCCCTTTCACATTTTCTTTTTTTATTTTTTCATCTGTTTGCGTAATACGAAATAAATTAGCAGCCAACTCTGTCGTCCCTGCTCTGTCCAAAAGCTCGCCTTTTTTAATTCCTTTTTTATTCTCTACATCATTAAGTCGCATACCATACAAGCCTCGATAGCCAGCATCGTTAAATGAACCAAATTTTTTTACACCAGCTTGTTTGGCTGTACTAAATAATTTTTTATTTTCTTCAGTTACCTCTCCTCTGATAAAAAGCCTTTTACTAGCCTCTGACATTTTCTCAAATACCTCTTGTCTGCGAGTCTGAATGGCAAAATATGTTTGCGCTAACGCTATTTCTGGTTTTTTAGAATCACCATTTTGAGCAATTAAATAACAGGCATATCTGTCCAATTTCCAATCTCCAACTTTTCTTACTGAATCTGAGCCAATTTTAACCATTTTACTGATGTCAGTAAAATGGTTATCCACATCCTGACCGCTATTTATGCAAGCCTTGGCAGCACGAGCAATAACCTCTTCAGCGTTTTGCCATTTTGCATAACCTAAAATTGTCATCAATTCTCTTGCCTCCCAATACTCAACCCCATTTTCGTCAATTTTTTTAATACTTTCAAAATCCTTATTTAATGAAGTGGTCGTAATTTCGTTTGTCATATTTTATATTTAATTATTTATTATTTTTATAACTCTTTTTTTAATAATCCATCAATCTCATCTGTAACGCTCTTTATATCTTTTTCAATTTCTCCCAAATCTCTTGGCGAAACATATTTATAAAAATGTTTTGTGAAATTTATTTCATATCCAATCTTATCTTTGCTTCTGTCCATCCAAGCATCTTTATAATAAGGCAAAACTTCTTTTTTGAAATACTCTTCAATATTTTCTGTTAATCTTATTTTCTCATTATCACGCAAATTTGAATCTGTTTGCTTCTTCCCTTTACTATCTAGTACATAATCAGCTGTATCGTCATGTTCTGAAAGCGCCAAGATAATACTTTTGATAAAATTTGGGGTTAAATCTATATTATCCAAAACTATTTTTACTTCTTTTTCAAATTCATTCCAATTTCTATATAACTTATTATCTATCTTTTTTAAAGCATTAATAATTTGCCCTTGTTTTTTCTTTCCTCCTTGTTCCTCCTCTTCTTTCTTCTCCGAATTTTTATTTTTACTTTCGGCTAATTTAACAAAAATAGAAATTGAATAAAGATTTTCTAACCTTTCTTCATCTAGTTTTGCTGAATATTTTAAAGAACTGGAATCTAAGGGATTAATTAAAGTAATCATTGACAAGAAGAATAAAAAATATATCAGCCTTACTGATATGGGATTTAGATATTTAGAGAAATATAAATTAATTGTTGGTTTTATTAAAGAATTTGAATTATAAAAAATAAAAATAGCAAATAGAATTCATTAAAAATTAACTAAAGAATTTATTGAGTATTATCCTTTTGCAAGAATTCTGCAGTTCTTTTAGCAGAAAGCATTGCTTGAGCCATCTCTGGTTTAGTGAAACCATCTTCTTTAAGAGCTTGTCTTAAATATAGGGTGTCTGGTTTTCCATTCAGTCCTGAAGGGGATTTATATTCATCAAGACAAAATGCTGTTGCGCCTATTACATCTGGACTCATTCCTGCGGTTGAGAATGGGTATTCTGGTTGGCTTTTATATTCACTCATTTTGTATCACAGGAGAATTAGTTTAGGTTTATTTATAAGTATTTCTACTCTGGAGTAGATATTAAAATAATTTATTTCCAATTAAAGCTAAAGTTCCACCAGAAAGGGCTGTTAGAAGTTGTACAGGGCCCATGGCTGCTAAAAATATAACTGGGATGATGGATAGTTTAACTAAAACAAAAGCTGCTGAAAATAAGAATGCTGATTTTGTTATTGCTGCTACTGGTAATGATACAAATTTCTTGTTAATTTTTCTAACAAAATAAACCAGTAATGTATTTCCAATCCAAATAAATGGGATCATATATAACAAATAAATTGTAAATGGGCCAAATAATAATCCCCTTGATAATACCCCTAAAGCAGGCATAATTATTACAGGTAGTAATTGTTTTGTCTTTAATCTTAAGGCTGCAAGTACCAATGAAGTATTTACAATTGTACCAACTAAAAATTGTGGATGTCCTAGGAATAAGGGCAAGAAAAAACAGATTGTTGAATATACTACAAGTTCTATGTTCTCTTTTAAGAACTCATTTACAACCTCTTTTTTTGATATAAAGGGTTTCCCTTTTTTGTATGCATATTGCATATTAAGAAAAAAGAAAAAGAAATATAAAAAGCTTTGCTAAAATTTCATTAGGGCGAATCCAATTCCTATTAAAAGTTTAATCCAGATTGAAACTCCTGCTAAAATACCAATATGATTTAGTAAAAGTAAAACTCCTACGATGAATAATGTTCTTCCAAAGAATCCACAATGAGGGTCTTCGCTATGTTTTTTAAATAAATCTGTTGGGCAAGCACATACTTGTTTCTTTTTTGTTGGTTTGTTAACTTTTTTAACTTTTTTTACCATGATTATCACCTAAGGTAAATTATAGAAAAATCATTTAAATACTTATTGAAATAGAATTTAGTTTAATTCAGGCAATATTACGTGTAAAATGCAAAAATAACGGGTAAATCAGATATATATTTATAAAGAGATAGCCATTATTTATAGTATATATTTAAAATATTAAATATTGGAGGTAATAACGATGGTAACAGCTTATTGTGTTAAATGTGGTAGACAAGACAAAGAAAAAGGTAAAAATAAACCTATGAAAAATCCAGCTATTCATCAAACAGCTAAAGGTGGCTTTATGGCAAAGGGAAAATGTCCTGATTGTGATACCACTATGTGTGCTATGATGTCAAAAGTTAATGCTGAACAAGCTATAACTGATGGCGCTGCAAAGAATTATTAATTTTTTTCTTTTCTTTTTTATTAAATCTTTAAACTATTATGAAAATCAATAAATGGTGGGCAAGGGGATTTACAATTGCTTATATTGTATTTATGAGTTTATTTTCATTAGATGCTGAAAGTTTTCTTGGCTGGATAATGCATATGATTCCTTCTTTTGTGTTAATTGGTGTCCTAATTATATCTTGGAAGAAACAATTAATTGGAACAGTTGCTTTTGGAGTTTTAGGGATTATATTTACTATCTTCTTTAAGGCTTATAAGGAAATAATTAGTTTCTTGATTTTGATTGTACCTTTATTCATGGTTTCTGCCTTGTTTTATTTCTCAAAAGATTAAAAATCTTTAAATCAACAGAGTCAAACTCTGTAAGCTTAAGGATTTTCCAAAATCTTTAAAAGTCTTAAGGATTAATTTATTATATTAATAATTTGAGGTGATAATTAATGAAGAAAAAAGTACTTGAAAAGGTAGCTGCACTTTTAACTGCAGCTTTTGGATTAGTTGCTGCATTAGCATGGAACGACGCAATTAAAGCATTATTTAAAGGTCCTTGTGGAAGTGAAAGTGCAGGTGCATTATGTAAACTTTCAACTGGTGGTCCATGGGTTTATGCTGTTGTTGTAACAATTATAGCTGTTATTGTAACAATCCAAATGGGAAAGTTAGCTGAGAAATCTAAATAAATATTTTTTTATTTTTCTAATTAAAATGTTAATAAAACAAATTAAAAAATTGCAAAAAACTGAAATTAAAGATAAAGTAGATAATGGATTAAAAGAATTTAAGAAATTAGGTTCTAAAGGTAATAAAGAATGGTTTTCTGAACTTTGCTTTTGTATATTAACTGCCAATTCTAAAGCAAGAACTGCTATTACAATTCAAAAAGAATTGAAGGCAGGGGGATTTTTAAACAAGTCTGAAAAAGAAATTTCTAATGTAATTAGAAATAATAAACATAGATTTCATAATAATAAATCTAAATATATTGTTGAAGCAAGGAAGTTTAAAGATATTAAATCAAGGATTAATAGTTTAGATGAAGTCTCTGCAATAGAATTTATTGTTGAAAATATTAAAGGTCTTGGCTATAAAGAAAGTTCACATTTTCTGAGAAATGTTGGTTATGAAAATCTTGCCATTCTTGATAGACATATAATTAATTTAATGGTTGAGAATGATTTGATAGAAAGGCCTAAAACTTTAACTAAAGTAAAATATCTATTGATTGAGGTTGAGTTTCAGGTACTCGCAAAGAAGATGAATAT
The DNA here is from genome assembly GCA_023137655.1 of Nanobdellota archaeon. Classification (GTDB taxonomy): domain Archaea; phylum Nanobdellota; class Nanobdellia; order Woesearchaeales; family BS150m-G63; genus JAGLOT01. The sequence goes on from JAGLOT010000044.1 coordinate 4,618, forward strand.
GAGTTGTGCGGAGCTTGATTTGTATATGTGGTATTTGAAAGCTGGGGCTGTTCTGAAATAGTAGTTTCTAAAACAGATGGTGCTTGTTGATTAGATAAGGGATCTATATTTACATCACATCCAAGTTTTTGAGCGAAAAAATTTGCTACATATAACACACCTATAAGTTTGAACAAGTCTAAAAATAAACCTGCAGTTACCAATGATGGAATATTTACTTTTTTAACTTCTAAACTATACATAATACCTGTAACTATTTCATTCTCGGGTTCAATTGAACTATGAATTGCCAAATAATGTTTTTTCCAGACATTCTCTGTTCTTGGTTGGTGTCTATATGCATCCAACGCGTGAGATATAATTTTGAATTCCTGCCTTAATTTACCTGGATATTCTTTCATTTCTTCACCCCATGATTGATCAACTGGGGGGATGGGGGTATTTTGATTTTCTTGTGTATCCATTGTAAACTTAAATATACTGAGTTTTATAAAGGTTTCTAAATGTAACTACTATGTTGTAGTTTATATATAATGGGTAAATTTTTAAAATAAGGGTGTTTTCTTGCTCTTATGGTATACAAAATAACACATGATAAAGAAGGTTGTATTGGCTGTGGTGCCTGTGCAGCTATTGATGAAAAGAACTGGGAAATGGACGATGAAGGCAAATCTAAGCTCGTAGGGACAGATAAGGAAGAAAAAGAGTTTCCTGAAAGTGAATTAGCAAGCCATAAGGAAACAGCTGAAGCATGTCCTGTAAATGTCATTCATGTCTATAAAGATGATGAAAAACTAGTTTAATTTCTTTTTATTCTGTGAAAAAGAATAAGACTTAAAGGTGTTAAGTTTTGAAAAGATTTTATAGAGAACTTCTCTCTGGAAATCTTCTTGTTTTTATGGCTTTTTCTTATTTTTCTATCCTCTATAGATATAGAAAGATTTAAATATTAGTTACTATCTTTTAGTAGTTATGGAAGGATATCAAGGAGAA
>JAGLOT010000045.1 GCA_023137655.1 Nanobdellota archaeon
TGAATTCAGAGAAAACGATTCAGTCCTTTATGATGAAATAATTGCACACAGATTAGCAATGATTTCATTAAAAACAGATTTAAAATCATATGAACCAATAAAAGATTGTAAATGTGAAGGTGAAGGATGTGCAAGATGTACGTGTACATTATCCTTAAAAGAAAAAGGGCCAAAAATGGTTTATGCTTCAGATTTAAAATCAAACGATCCAAAAGTTAAAGCAGCATATCCAGAAACACCAATCGTTAATTTACTAAAAGATCAAAAATTAGAATTTATTGGAACTGCAGTATTAAACACAGGAAATCAACATATTAAATGGAGTCCAGGAACTTCATGGTATCATTACAATCCAAAAATCACAATTAAAAACGATGAAAAATTGTTAACTCAATTTAAAGACAAATTTCCACCTCAAGCATTTAAGGCAGGAAAATTAGACGCTCAACAAATTAGGGCACATAATCTATATGATGCATGTGAAGACATTTGTGAAGGACTAGTTAAAATTGATTGGGAAGATAAAAACATCGTATTTAATGTAGAATCCTGGGGACATTTATCTCCAGAAGAAATAATTACAAAAGCATGTGATGTTATAGATGTTCATCTTGACAAATTCACAGCATTGCTTAAATAAATATTAAAACACTCACACTCAAACATTTATGCGAGGGTGCCGGAGTGGTCAAACGGGCAAGGTTGAGGGCCTTGTGGCTTAGTGCCTACGCGAGTTCGAACCTCGTCCTTCGCATTCAAAATCAAAATGAAACAAAGAAAAAACAACGGAACAACAAATCCAGAATTAAAGTCTTTAATAGAAGACCTGAAAAAGCTCTCACTAGATGAGGGAGCACCAATCTGGAAAAGAATAGCAAAAGACCTTTCCAAGCCAACAAGGCAAAGAAGAGTTGTAAATATTGCTAAACTTGGTAGATTTACCAAAGAAAATGAGATTATTATTGTTCCTGGAAAAGTACTTGGCACTGGAGATGTACCACACAACTTAACAGTTGCAGCTTGGCAATTTTCAGATTCAGCTAAAGGTAAAATTAAAACTTGTATTACAATCAGAGAATTAATGAAAAAACAACCAAAAGGTAAAAGTGTGAGGATTTTAGGATGATTATCGACGCAGAAAATGCATTACTTGGAAGATTAGCTACAGTAGTTGCTAAAAAAGCACTTCAAGGAGAAACAATTAATTTAGTTAATTGTGAAAAAATAGTTATTTGTGGAGATAAAAAAAGATTACTCAGAGAATATAAGAGAAAATATGATATGGGTACTCATACAACTGGTCCTTTTATGCCAAAAACACCAGAAAGATTTGTTAAAAGATCAATTAGGGGCATGCTTCCACATAAAAAACCAAGGGGAATCGCTGCACTAGGTAGAATCATGTGTTTCAGAGGACTTCCAGAGGAATTCGCTAATGAAAAAATGGAAAAAGTTGAAACTGCAGATTATTCAAGATTAAAAACACTTAAGTATTTGAGTGTAGAAAAAATATGTAGATTCCTTGGAGGGAAAATATGAAAGCAATTAATGTATCTGGAAAAAGAAAAAGTGCAATTGCAAGAGCTGTAATTAAAAAAGGCACAGGAAAAGTCAGAATAAACAAAATTCCTTTAGATATTTACTCAGATAAAATCCAAAGATTAAGAATCAAAGAACCATTAATTTTAGTTGGTGAAATTTCTAAAAAAATAGATCTCGGTATCAATGTTAATGGTGGCGGAAAATCAAGTCAAGCTGATGCAGTGAGATTAGTTATTGGAAAAGCATTAGTCGGATACGATGAAAAATTAAAATCAATTTTATATGATTACGATAAACACTTGCTCGTTGCTGATGTAAGAAGAAAAGAAACAAGAAAACCAAACAGACACGGTAAGGCAAGATCAAAAAGACAAAAATCCTACAGGTAAGCAAAAAATGATAATACCAATTAGATGTTACAGTTGTGGAAAACCAATAGCACACTTATGGGAAGAATATACTGAAAGAATTAAAAAAGGAGAAGAACCAAAAAAAGTTATGGACTCTTTAGGCCTTTCAAGATTCTGTTGTAGGGCACAATTCCTAGGGCATGTTGAATTAGTAGACGAAGTTGCCCAATTCAAGAAGTTTTAATTTTCTTTTTAATATTTATTAATTATAATTTTAATAATCCTTTTGGAAATAAATTAAAAATAATTTGTTCTTTTATAATTAAATATTCTTGTTCCTGTATGATTACGCCATAATTTTTTCTTAAATATCTAAGGAGTGTGTCTATATTTTCTGAATCTTTAAATGCACAAACAAAGATTATACAGAAATTAGATACATCTACAAAAGCATAAGTAATATTTGGGTGATTCTTTAAATAAATTTTCAATTGATTATATTTTTCTTTATTAAAATTCCTGAGTTTAATCTGGGATAAATATTCAGTGTAGCCTAATTTATTTAAATCAATTTCTGAGAAAACCTTAATTATCACATTATTTTTTATCATTTTTTGTATGCTATATCTTACCACATCAATTGAAGTGTTTAACTTTTGAGCTATTTGAGTATAATTCATTGAAGAATTTGTAGAAATAAGAGACAGAATATTTTTATCCATAGTGTTTATTTTACTAATAACATTTATTCTTTTTGCAGAAGGTAGAGGATCTAATTTTAAATCTTTATAGAAATCTTCAATTAAATGTTCTACCTTAAGAGTTTCTTTAGAAAAGAATAATTCATATCTTTCAATAGTACCTTCAAATTTTTCTAAAATTTCTTGCACTATATTTTCTAAATGTATAAAATCAGAAATAATAAATTCAACAAATAAATCCCATTTACCTGATAATGTAACCATCCAATCAACAGAACCATGTTCTTTAAAATAATTTAATATTTCTATGTTTTCATAGACATCCTCATTAAATCTTAATAATAAGGTGATAGTAGTATATCCTAAGGTGCTAAGGTTAATAATTGAAGCAAAACTTTTGATTATCCCCAATTCTTTTAATCTTTTTATTTTATAATTTACAGTATTTTTACTCAAACCCACCCTTTTTCCAATTTGGTTATGAGTTAATCTCGCATTATTAGATAAATAGTATATTATTTTCCTGTCTTTTTTATCTATTTTATACATAAATACTAGTTATCTGGAATTTTATATAAATTTTTCCATAAATGACCTAAAATTATATCCAAGTGTTAATAAACTCCCTTATACTACTAAAAAGTAACAAAAAACAAAGTCAACCTTTGACTTTAAAAAAGGGGAGATAAACAAAATGGAAAACCAAACAACAGGAAATCAACTTTACGATTTGATTATGGATGACATGGAAGAGGCAAAAACTGACGAATTACATGTGGCCAGAGGTATACTAGAATCACGTTTAGGGGATGTTAACACAGAGGAGTTTGAAGCGTTAGAGGATACACAAAATTCATCAATTGATGTAAGTACTGCACAAAACTTAATAGATTCAGAGGAAGGTCAATCTTTTTACTTCACACAGTTTTTATGCCAAAATGAAAAGGAATATTGGTATAATGGTTCAGAATTTGAAGTTACACATTCCAGAGGAGGCCTCCAAAATATATTAGGTATTCCAATAAAAGTATATAAAGATATAAGGGATAATTTGTTAGAATCAAATGAGGGGGGGATTTATCACATTCTTTCTCAGCACAATATAATTGGTAACTCAGTGCATAAAATAATAAAAGGAGACGATTTTGAGGAAGTTTTTAAATCATATTGTAATCAAATTTATGAAAATACTACAGGATTAAAAAATCGATCCATTGAGGGCAAATACACTTTAGCAGCTATAGCGAAGATTGAACCTGATGAGGATGGGGAAATTTGGATAGATACTAGTAGAGAAATAGATCCCATTATGTTTGGGAACCCAAGGTATGGTAATTTAATGGTACAGACTGCAAATTCATCAAAAGGATTAATTGTAGAATGTTATGATGGTAGATGAACCCCTTATTTTAACTTTTTTTCATTATAATTTTAATGAACTATTCAGGTGGAAATTTTTTTAACCTATAAAGATGAATTGAAACGAAATCTTTTTACTTATGGACTTGTGAATAAGTTTAAACATGAGTTAATGCGAAACGTTTTTAAACCTTATTCTCTCTATTTCTCTTAAAAATGACTGATTTTAGAAAGATTGAGAAAAAATGGCAAAAAGCCTGGGAAGATAATAAAATCTTCGAGGTAAAGAAATCTAAGAAAAAGAAATTCTACGTCCTAGAAATGTTTCCTTACCCTTCAGGTTCTGGTTTACACATGGGCCATGCTCTAAATTACACAATAGGTGATATCTATGCTAGATTCAAAAGATTAAAGGGATTTAATGTCCTACACCCAATGGGCTATGATTCATTAGGTTTACCTGCAGAGAACGCTGCAATAAAAAATAAAACACATCCAGAAGATTATACTAAAGCATCAATTAAAAATTTCATTAAACAACAAAAGTATTTAGGAATAACATATGATTGGTCAAGAATACTTAATACATCAGACCCTAAGTATTACAAATGGGACCAATGGATTTTTCTACAGATGTATAAGAAAGGATTAGCTTACAAAAAGAAATCCCCAGTTAACTGGTGTTCTAAATGTAATTCTGTACTTGCAAACGAACAAGTTCACAATGGAAAATGTTGGAGGCATGAGTCTACAGAAGTTGAAGTTAAAACCCTTAGTCAATGGTTCCTTAAAACAACAGATTATGTTGAAGAACTAAATGATTTCTCAAAACTAGGACAATGGCCAGAACTTATCAAGAAACTCCAAAAGAATTGGATTGGTAAATCACACGGCACAGAAATCAATTTTGAAGTTAAAAATGATAAATCTAATTTTATTTTACTTCATGGTTATGGTTCAAAATGTGGTCCTGATAAAATGTCATTCCCTTGGATGATACAAAGTTTAGAAGAAAAAGGGTATAATGTACAGGCACCAGATTTACCGAATAAACAAAATGTATCAATTTCTGAATGGGTGGAATTTATTAAGAAAAATTGTACATTTAATGAAAACACAGTTTTAGTTGCCGAGAGCTTATCCTGTTTATCAGCATTAAAAATTGTTGAAGGGTTAGACAAACCAATTAAAAAAATGGTGCTAGTAGGTGCATTTATTGAGCCATTTAAAGAAGATAGACCATATAATAAATCATTTAATTGGGAATTTAATTTTGACAAAATTAAAGATAATACAAAAGAGATAATAGTTTTAGCAGATAAAAATGACGATACAGTTCCTTTTGAAAAAACAAAAAAAGTAGCAGAAAAGACATCTGGAAAATTGGTGATAGTTGAAGCTAATAAATCTCATTTTAGAGGGGAACAAGAACCAGAGAAATTAAAATATTCATTAGATAATTGGAATGTTTTTACCACACGTCCAGATACTTTATTTGGTGTAACATTCCTAGTTATTTCAGCTCAACATTCTAAATTAATGGATTTGGTAACAAAAGAACAAGAATCAAAAGTAAAAGAGTTCCTTAAAAAATTAAATTCAGTTAGCGAAGGCGACATTAATAAATTAGAAC
>JAGLOT010000046.1 GCA_023137655.1 Nanobdellota archaeon
TTTAATCTATTTAGATACTACAACCTGTAAAGATACATATAAGGAGTTTAAAAATATATTTGAGTATGTTTTATCAGATGGGGCACATACACCATATGCTTTATTGCGAAGTGAAAATAAAATATTAGGTGTTTTAAAATTTGAAGGATATTCTCACATTTTATTTTTTGATAGATTTGTTGATAGGGATAATGCCTTATTTGCATACCCTGGTGCGGTTGTGAATTTAGCTTTTGAGCAAAATAGATATCTGTACCCTGATCTAGGGATTATTGAATATCCACCTGATTTAAAAGAGAGTCTTAAATCTGAATCCATAATTGTTATAGATATGCCATCTGAATTTTATTTAGATTTTCAAAAATCCATAGGCAGAAAAGGCAATCCAGAGGATACTGATTATTTTACTAATGAAAATATTGAAAATAAAATCAATCAATTTCAAGCAAAAATTCAAGAGCTGATGACTCAAAGAAAAGTCGAGGTTTATGATGGGGGCGGCTTCTTGAGAACAACAGATTAATTATTTTATTAAAAAACCAAGAGAAGAAGGAATTTGCTTATCATCTATTTCATCATCACCAATAACTAAACACTCATTGGGTATTAAATTATATTTTTTAATTAATGCCTGCCAGTATTCTTTCTTATCTTTCTTTACACCAGCATCTTTAGATGAAAAAATAAAATCATGACCTTTAATATCATGGGCACCTAATTGTATTTTAATTGTTCTTTTCATTGAATTAGAACAAATTCCAATTTTAATTTTCTTTTGCTTCAATTCTTTAAACTTTTTATTAACATCAAACTTTAATTTTTTATGAGTTCTAATTTCATCTTCAAGAAGTTCATAATACACATCTAATAAATCTAAAATATTACATAATTCTCCAGTATCATAACCCCATTCACTTTTCTTAATGTTATTTTCTTGGGCAAATTTATCTAAACCTTCAGCATCCCAATTTTTAATTTCTTTTACTTTACTAATAATTGAATCATAAGAATTCTTGTAAACACAACTATCAATTAAGGTATCATCCAAATCAAATAAATATGTTTTAATCATCATTTTTTTAATTCCTTCAAAAAGTTTAGGTGTTGAATAATAAATATAATCTATTACATATTCAATATGTTCAAAAACTTCTTTGGATTCTAGATTTTCACAGTTTGGAAATTTCTCATCCCTATCAAGAATTCCTTCTTTTTTATTAAAAGCAATTTCATTAAATAATTCGACTTTAATATTAAAATTATCTTTAATATATTCCTAGTGATTAACATTCATAGCTATAATTATATCTGCACCATCAATTAGTTTCTGACTAACTTTTTTATATTGGTGATTAAATTCAATATGGTGTAAATTTAATTTTTTCTTAATTAAATTGGTAATTTTTTGAGATTGTTTAATTTCTTCAGGTAATGAATTAGTTCCAGCAGAATCAACTTTAATATTTTTAACATCATTTTTAATTAAGTAATTTTTTAGGCATTTTTCAGCAACCATACTTCTAAAAATATTTCCAGTGCATACAAAGAGAACTTTAATCATTTTGGAAAAACTATTTCCCCCCCGCCGATAACTTCATCTTTTTCATAAAGAACAACAGATTGCCCAGGGGCAACACCCATAATAGCATTGCTTAAATTAATAGTAAAATCCTTCCCATCAAAACCAAATAAACAAGGCTGTAATTCTCCAACATGTCTAATTCTTGCAAATACTTTTTTGTTTTTCTTAGCAAGTTTCTCTTTCATAATTTTCTTATCAGAACTAATAAAATGGAAATCATTTCCTTTAACAAGAATATCTTTTCTAAAAAGTGCAGGGTGACCATCTGGAGCAACAATTATCTTATTACCTTTAAGAATCTTATCAGCAATATACCATCTAACTTCAGATTGCTTTCCAGCCTTTCTCTTAAAATCAATACCATATCTTGGACCAATTCTTTGCCCAATTGTATAATACATAATACCATCATGTTCCCCTAATTTATCACCTTCTGGAGTTAATAATGGACCTTTCTTAGGCAGAATCTTTTGTTTAAGAAAATCTTTCAAATTTACCTTACCAACAAAACAAATTCCTTTAGTTCCTTTTTTATCAAAATTAGGTAATTTAATTTTTTTAGCAATTGCCCTTACTTCGTCTTTTGTATAATATCCAATAGGAAATAAACAAGTTTCAATTTCTTCTTGTTTTATCCTATATAAGAAATATGATTGATCTTTTCTCTCACATGTAGCCCTTAATAATTTATAATTATCAGATTTATCATGTACAGGTAACCTTCTTATGTAATGGCCAGTAGCCATATAATCATATCCAAGTTTTTTTGCTTTCTTCCAAAATAATGGGAATTTAATCTTTTGATTACAATCAACATCTGGATTTGGTGTTTTGCCTTTCTCATATTCTTTAAACATTACATCAATTACATCTTTCTTGTAAACATCTTCAAAATCAAAAGTTAGTAAGTCAATTCCAAGAATATCTGCTGCATGTATAGCAACTCTTCTTTCTTCCCGCCATTGACATTCACCAGTAATTTTATTCTTAGTATCAGACCAATTCTTCATAAAGGCACCAGTGATTTCATAGCCCTGTTTCTGTAGAAGATAAACTCCAACAGATGAATCTACCCCACCAGAGAATGCCATTAGCACTTTTTTGCCCTTTTTTAAAGGGGCCACTCTTTTCTTACCCATATTACTTTCCTTGACTTTCATATTTCTATTTACCTAGAATTACTTTAAAAATTTATCTACTTATTTTAACTCCAACCTGTTTACAATACTTCTTAATGGGGCATTCATAACAATGTGGAGAAATAGGCCTGCATAAATTCTGTCCAAATGCAACCAATAAATAATTCCATTTTAACCAATACTTTTTAGGCAGTTTTTTTCTAAGTGCCATTTCTGTTTCAAAAGGAGTTTTTGTTTTAACATAACCAAATCTATTACTAATTCTATGAACATGCACATCTACACAGATAGCTGGTTTTTGAAATGCAACTGCCCTAACTAAATTTGCAGTTTTCCTACCCACACCAGGCAATTTAACTAAACCATCAATTTCAGCAGGAATCTCCCCATTAAACTCATTATCCAATACTCCAGGCAATTTCTTCAGAAACTTTGCCTTATTTCTATAGAATCCAACAGGATAAATTAATTTCTCAATCTCACTAATTTTCAACTTATTCAAATCATTTGCATTATTAACCTTCTTAAATAATTTATTAACAGCAAAAGCAGTGGTTTTATCTTTAGTCCTAGCAGATAAAATTGTAGTAATCAATATCTTGAATGGGTCTTTTGTTTGAGCTTCCACAAGTTCTACTATTGGAACTTGATATTTAGGCACTTCCTTACTCAGAATTTTATAAATCTCATCAACTATTACCATTCTACTTTTTATCTTTTAGTTATATTTTATCTTATAATTCTGTCCTAGTATGCAGAATCTTCTAATTTTGCTTCTTTAATATTAAGAAGAGTTTCGTATTTACCAATTATTCTTTCAGAATCAACAATAACAATTTTTTTATTAAAACAAGGGCCATCAATAACCAATGTTTCTATTTCCCCTCCTTCGCCAGCAGGATGAATCTTATATTTCCTATGGGCATCCATTAAAATTTCAATTGTTTCTTCATTAATTTCCTTACCAAGAATACTTTCACCTAAACCATAAGCAAATGTTCCCACAATTATTGTTTTAAAACCATCTTTTAGTAAATCCCTCAATAATTGCTCTTGATTCATTTGCCATAAAGGATTAATACATTTTAAATTTAAATCATCACAAATTTTCTGAATTCTTTCTGCTTGATAAACAGAAGCCAATGCACCAGTAATTACGCCTTCAATTTCATAATCTTCTTTAGCTTTTTTAATCAAATCAAACAAATCTTCTAATTCCTTTTCTTTTTCGCCTTTAGTTTTACCAATAATTATTGGCTTTCCAATTGATTCAGCTTGCAAAGAAGTAAGAGAAATATTTGGAGTGTGGAACATATAACTTTCATCGTTATCAGATTCCATTGTTAGAAAGCAAACTACATCGTTTTTCTTATCTTCTTTCCACATAGCATAGATGGAATCCTTACCACCTGATATTAATGCTGCTAATTTCATATTAATCAAAATCAAGTATTCATTTAAATAGTTTATTCTTAAACCCAAATACTAACCAAGAAGTAAACCATAAACATAGGTATTGCAGTAAAATACCATTTCTTTAAATTCCATTTGTAAATATTTTTCCCGGAAAATGGTTTAAATGGCATCATCTGTATTACAGCAAGTGACATACATAATATTACTGCCATTTGCATGAACTTTGAAGGAAATACAAAATTAATTATTAAAAAAATAATTGAAGCTAAAAAAGACCATAAATTAATGTTATAACTAATTTTTGCACCTTTTTTTGTTTCACTTTCACTTAAGGTATATCCAGCAAGACAGAATGTATTTCCTAGCCATCCGCTAATAATTGTAATTAATCCACCCCATATCCAAAACACATACTCAGTATGATGAGAGTATCTTTTATCCATAACAAGTCTTGTGATGTGTCTAATTGCATATATAATACAATTAACAAAGAATGATACATATACTAAAGTCTTAAAATCTTTTGAATAAAATGAATATGCACTGGCCAATGCAAAGATTGCAGCAGCACCTAATATAGAAAACCATTCCCTGTATTTTATTCTTACACCTTTAAATTTAAAACCTTTATATTCATTCTTGAATTTCTTCTTTTTAACATACCTCATAATTTTAGAAGATGCCGTAAGTCTAAATGCCCTGTAAAAGAATTTAAACAAAAACTTCCAAAGCCACATAAGTGAAATACCAATACCTGTTGCAGCAGCAGGAATAAATTTAATAGGGATAATCTTTGCCAAAGGACTTCTTTCTAAATTCTTTTTAACATTTTCAAGTCCTGCTTTATCTGAGAAAATAACATATTTTTTACCTTCATTATCTGTACCAAATAATAATATTCCAAAAGATAGTTCTCTTTCTGTAATATTAACCATTTTATCAAGAATTTCTTGGGTTAATTCATTTTGATTAGGCCCACCAATAAGAATTGGAATTTTATTAATGGAAATATTATAATCTGTTGCATTAATACTTTCAACAGTAGCAATATCTGGATAAATAGTATCTAAGAATTTAAGAGAAGTTCTTTCTACTTTTGATAAATCATGACCAAAAACAAGAATACAATCCACTTCTATAAATTCATCTAGATCTAATTTTACATCATCAACACTTGCAAAATCTGCAGCAAAGCAAATATTGCTAAATAATAGTAATGTTATCAGACTTAAATAAATAATTTTCATACAATATAAATTTATATTCTTCTTTTATAAATATTATGTATTGGACCCTTTAATGTTGTCTTAACACAGTCATAGAATCATAAAAACTTATAAACTATTAAATTTAAATTCTATCATGAAACTAATATCTTGGAATGTTAATGG
>JAGLOT010000047.1 GCA_023137655.1 Nanobdellota archaeon
AACTTCTGGTTCAATGTCTGGGGCAACAACTTCAGAAGCTAAATCATGGGGTAAAGTAAAGGATGAATCAGATGTTGCAACAGTTAATGGCGATGTTACAATTACATTCCCTTTAGCTATGATTAGAGCTTTAGAAGAATTAAATGAGGACGGATTATTAAATTAAAATGGAATTTAAACTTGAAGAACCAATGGGTTTTCAGAAAAGATTAGTAACACCAGATGAAAGTTATATGCTAATTTATTTTCCAATGGTAGATTCCAAACGGAGACATTTTAGATTTTTCCATTTTCCAGATTTACCAGAATCACATAAAAATATAGTAATTCAAGAATCTAGAATGGCTGGTGAACATCAAAATATTAAATATCCAAGTAAAGTAAATCAATGTTTAGAATTACCACCAGAGTCTTGCGTTATAGATGTTGGTTGTGGATATGGGCAACTCCTTCCTTTCCTACATAAGGCAAGACCTGATTTACAATTAATTGGCATAGATTTAGCAGATTTTTCCTTAATGGGCAATATGTTAGAATCAATGGCCCAATATATTTTTCCAAAACACAAAGAAGAATTAGAAAGATTGGTTGAAACTGGAAATTTTATTCTGAGTGATGATATAACATTCATTAATAAGGAATTAAGTAAAGCAATAAAACAAACCCCTAATTTAGTCGGTAGTGCAGATGTAATTGTAGATCATATGGGTGCAGTTGCTTATGCAGGTTATTTTGATAGAGAAAGACCTTCAATGTTACAATTAGAACAAAGATTACTTGCCCCACAAGGAGTATTAATCAATCAATATGCGAGTTAAAAATGGCACACTTTATTATTAACAAGGAAATTGCACTCCAACAATGTGCTAAGGCAAATGAATTAGCAGACATAGTTTCCTATAGTTCAAAAACTAATCCTGTTATTTCTCCTATCTTAGAAGAAAATACTAATTGTCTTTTCTCTATCCATTTAGAAAACGAATTAATTAATGTAAAAGATAAATCAAGAGTTATATTCCTGGCCCAAGGGTGGACAAAAGAAGTTCTTGATAAGTTAGTTAATTTAGGTGTTAAAAATTTCACCGTAGATAATATTCCAGATTTAGATATTTTCGAAGAATATATTAAAGAAAATCAAAAAACATTAAATTTATTTCTAAGAATGAAATTAAAAGAAAATACAATTAGAACAGAAAAACATTTTGTCTTTGGTATTGCTTCTGAAATTATTAATAAGAAAATAAAATACTTACATGAAAATTATCATTTCCTTAAATTAGGAATTCATTTCCATAGAAAAACTCAGAATTTATCTGAATGGGGTTTAACTTATGAAATCTCTGAACATATTACAGAAGAAACATTCCAATGTTTATCTTTTGTAAATATGGGTGGGGGCTTACCTTCTGAATATGCAAACACAAACGCAAAAGTCCTAGATGGAATTATCAGAAGAATTAATGAATTCAAACAATTTGTAAACAACAAAAACATCAAACTCATTATAGAGCCGGGCAGATTCATAGCAGCCCCAGCAGGCAAACTAATAACAAAGATTATCAGAATTTACGACAACAACATTATAGTTGATGCATCAGTATACAACAGTGACATGGACGCTCTTATAGTGCCAGTTAAACTTAAAGTAGAAGGCGAATTCAGCAAAGAAGAAGTAAAGAGCAACCCAGACATCAAACCGTATGTAATTAAGGGCATCACACCCTGCTCATTAGACCTCTTCAGATACAGAGTTTACTTATCATCGAAACAAGCAAAAGATGGCAATCAACTAGTCTTCCTCAACGCAGGCGCCTACAACTTCTCAACAGATTTCTGTAATTTAAATAAAATAGAAGAAAAAATTAACGATTAATTTATATATTCTGAAAAAAAATAAATCCCATGGTGAAATTCAGATTGAATAAGCATGTTTTTATTACATCTATTTTGGGAATACTTGCGGGATTATTGAGTTCTATAATCTTCCTGCCCCTTACTACTAACCCCAACACTAAAATTCTGTATTTTATTATTCTTGGCCTTATTGGTGCATTAGTCGGTTTTGCTTTAGCAGAGGTAACAAGATGGCAACTTTAGATGTTTCTTTAATATACAACAGTCTTTATCTTAGGATGTTTATTGGGGGACTTATATTGTATTCAGCACATTTCTTTTTATTAATAGACAAAGTAAAAGTTAAAATAGAAAAATGTAAAGAAGATTTTGATAAAAAATTAGAAAAAGAAAATGGTGGGAAGATTATTTATACTAAAACGTTTATTGAAATGTATGAACTTGTAAGATCTTCAAGAAATGAATACAGTACAATATTCTCAACTATAAAATCAAATATAATCTCTGGGGTAATTTTTTTAATTGGGTGCCTTATAGGATTTATAACCAAGTTAAATAATTTTTCTGAAGATTTAGCTATTCTTTTAGTTCTTATAGGTGCAATTATATTTTTGATAACCTTAATTCAAATGATTTATTGGTATTTTCAAAAATAGGAAAGGTGAAGAATGAAAGGCAAGGTTAAATTTGATGGAAAGAGTTGTATGATAGATATAAATTGGGGAAAATTAGTTGAAGAACCTATGAAAAAAGGATATTTTGTTGAAGCTTTTGCTTCTGCCGATACTATTTTAGATGCAGAATTACATTCTATGCTAAGACAAATTTTTAATACCCATCAAAGTCAAACATTAATTAATCAATTACAAACTTTTAGGGGAGACTTTAACTTTTGTGGATCTACTATATTAAAGATATTGGAAAACTTAAATTTAATTAATAAAAAACTTTGCAATAAGGTGAGACATTTTAAGGGGCAAAGAAATAAGGTTGCACATCGAATGTGGGGGGAATATTCGTTAGTTAGTTCAATTAAGTTTTCAAATCAAGAAGATTGGGATAATGCAGTTGCAAAAAAAGCAAAAAAAGATTTAATTTCAGCACACCAAATTTTTATAGAATTAACCGATTTAAATGGAAATTTGTGCAAAAAATTAGATGGATTTAATTCTCAAGAAAAAGCTTCACACTTATGGGAATTAGTAATTGACAGAAATAAGAAAGATTAAGCAAACAAGACATAAAATGAAAAACCAAATAGGCGCAGGAGTAGGAATCTTAATCCTAAAAGACAATAAAGTCTTACTAGGAAAAAGACATGGAGATCCAGAAAAGGCAACTTCCCTACTACATGGAGCAGGAACCTGGACAATGCCTGGAGGAAAACTAGACTTCCAAGAATCATTTGAACAAGGGGCAATAAGAGAAACCTTAGAAGAATCAGGAATAAAAATAACCAAAATAAAAGTTATCTGTGTCAATAATGATAAAGTACCAACAGCGCACTTCATAACAATAGGATTATTAGCAGAAGAATATGAAGGAAAACCACAAGTTCTAGAACCAGACAAAATAATAAAATGGGAATTCTTTCCTTTAGATAAATTACCAGAACCTATGTATTTACCAAGCAAGAAAATACTAGAAAACTACAAACAAAAGAAATTCTATATTTCAAAATGAAACAAATACTATTAATCCATGGCGGAATGACATTCAAAAACCAAAAGGATTACATAAATTACCTCAGAAATAAAGAAATCTCAATTGAACCCAAAATTAAATGGCAAAAGTCGTATTTAACTAAAAAACTAGGTAAAGAGTTCCAAATAATCAGACCTCAAATGCCATTAAAAGATAATGCAAGATATGAAGATTGGAAAATTTACTTTGAAAGATATTTCCCTTTCTTAAAAAATAATATAATCTTAATTGGAAATTCATTGGGTGCAATATTCTTAGCAAAATACTTATCAGAAAACAAATTTCCAAAAAAGATATTATCAACATATTTAATTTGCCCACCTTATGATAATACCTTACCAGAAGAAGATTTAGTAAGTGGATTTAACTTAAAATCAAATTTACAATTATTAGAAAAGAATACTAAAAATCTTTATCTTATGTTTTCAGAAGATGATGATGTAGTTCCAGTATCTCATGCAGAAAAATACAAAAACAAATTACCCAATGCAAAAATGATAATCTACAAAAGCAAGAATGGGCATTTTAAAATTCCAGAATTCCCAGAAATAATTAAACTAATTAAGAAAGATATTTCTCAGTAAATCATATCACTTTCATCAAAGCCAGGATAACAAACAGCTATTAACTCAATCGTTTCACTAACTTCAGTAATACAATGATATTCATTCTTAGGAATTGGAATAACATCCCCGTCCTTAACATCACAAACTTTATCACCAATCTTAATCTTACCTTTTCCCTTAACAATAAAATAAACTTCTTCAGTCTTTTCATGTTTATGTGGTTTAAAACATTCTTTAATAACAGTATAAGCTAAATTCAAATTATCAGAACCATACAACTCCTTCAACTTACCACAACCCTTTACAATTTCCAAATCTTTCATATTTACAATTTTCATTTTAATACCTCAACAATCCATGGCACAATTACACCATAAGCTTTTTCTCTATATGGCAATAAACCATGGTCTGCTCCTTCAATAATAATTTTCTTACCATTAATAGCATTTTCATAAACTAATTCCATTTCAGAAACAGGGACATTAACATCTTTACTTCCATGAACAAATAGTATTGGACATTTTACTTTCTTAACTTCTTCCATAATATTATATTTGTCCCATTCTTTCCAAAAAACAGGTCCAATACTAATGACTCTTCCATCAGATTTCTTTTTATTTGAAATTCCTTCAGGATTATATTCTGCCCCAAAAGATTTTGCAAATTTTTCTTTTGATGTATGACCTGCACCGGTTAATACTATACATTCAACATCAAGGGCACTTATAATAACTGCTGCAGCACCTCTTGATTGACCTAACAAGCCAATCTTACCCACATTTTTATCTTTTTTAACAAATTCAAAAATACTTTCTAATTCTTCTTTGTTTTTAGTTAAACTTGTTTCAGTATAATTTCTTTCACTTTCACCACAACCAGAAAAATCAAATCTATAAACAATCACACCATTTCGACTTAACTTTTCAGCTAAACCATCAAATAAACCATATTCTTCTTTGGTAACTCCAAAACCATGAGCTAAAATCATGCAAGGATTTTTCTCCTTTAAATCAGAAGGCACAGCCCTTAACCCAATTAACTTCTCACCACACTTATTTACAAGTGAAACTCTTTCTTCCATTTATTTCATCCCCTTAACTTTATTCAAAACATCTTTCCATTGTGGTGCACTTGGAATATATTTATCTGGATTTTCCATTATATCTTTCAAAATAAAATCAACATCAAACCATTTAACACATTGTAGTTCTTCTTTTTGTATCTTAAATTTAGTTTCTTCTAAATCACATTTTACAAGATAAATATAAGCAATTTCATTATTTGTAACTGAATTATATGTAGTCTTAACTTTTTTTATTTTCAGGAAATTAAGATTATCAACATCAATGCCTACCTCTTCTAAAATTTCTCTTCTCGCAC
>JAGLOT010000048.1 GCA_023137655.1 Nanobdellota archaeon
TAAGCTCAACAAAGAGGTAATTGATATGACAGAAAAAAAGCATGGAAAAGCCCATAAAAAGCCAAAACATGAACATACCCATAAGCCAAAGGACCCTATTGAGGCTCCAAAGGGAAAAGATATGGTTAAAGATGAGAAAATTCAAGAATTAACCTCTTTGTTACAACATTTACAAGCAGATTTTGAAAACTTCAGAAGAAGAACTGGAATTGAAAAACAAGAATATACAAAATTTGCATCTAAAGAATTAATTTTAGATATATTACCCATAATAGATAATTTTGAACTCGCACTTAAACACACCTCAAATAATCAAGAATTTATTCAAGGAATTGAGTTAGTATATGCTCAATTTTTAGAAATTCTTGAAAAGAAAGGTCTCAAGTCAATAACTGCTCTGAACCAGAAATTTAATCCAGAGCAGCATGAGGCCCTTATGCAAGAAGAATCAAAAAAACCTTCTGGGACTATAACAGAAGAATTTCAAAAAGGATTTTCATTAAATGGAAAAATCATAAGACCTAGTAAGGTCAAGGTAGCAAAATGAGTGAATATTTTGAATCTGTTTTAATCTCACGATCTACACCAGAACATGTTGCAGTTAAATTAGGTGGTGAATGTAGTTGTAAACATTGTACTAATGGTTGTAAATTTGGTTCTGGAATTTTCAAAAAAGATGAAGAGAAAAAACTTGCTAAACATCTTAGCATTTCAGAAGAAGAACTATATAATGATTATTTAGAAGAAACAGAATTGTTTAATACAAAATTATTCAAACCAAAAGTAATCAAAAAAGATAAACCCTATGGTAAATGTATCTTCTTTGATGAAGGAACTGAGCTTTGTAAAGTTTATCCAGTAAGGCCATTATTATGTAAGGTGGCAACAGGCCATGAACATGGGGAACATATGTATGCTTGGTTTTTATTAAATCATTTAGTAAATACAGAGGACCCAGAATCCATTAGACAATATTCAACTTATCTTAAATTCAACAAAACAATTTATGGTGGAAGGCTCCATGAATTAATCAAAGATAAAGATAAACTAAAGAAAATTTTGAGTTATGAAATACTCAGAAAAGAAACAAAATCAAAAGAACAAGCTAAACTTGTTCCAAGGAGGCACAAATAAACCACCAGAATTTTTAATAATTCTGCAGGCTTTATTTGTCACCTACGGAGGAAAATAAAATGTCAGATAAACAAATAGGAAAAGCAATCGGAATCGATTTAGGTACAACATTTTCAGCAGTCGCAGTAATGGAGGGTGGAAAACCAGTCATTATACCAAATGCTGAAGGGGATAGAACAACACCTTCTGTAGTTCTGATAAAGGACAAAGAAAGACTTGTAGGAAAATTAGCAAGAAATCAAGCTATATTAAATCCGGAACACACAATTAGAAGTATTAAAAGACATATGGGTAGTGATGAAAAAGAAACTATCGATGGTAAAGATTATTCTCCCCAGGAAATTAGTGCAATTATTTTGCAAAAATTAAAAACTGATGCAGAATCATACTTGGGAAGGGATGTTAAAGATGCAGTTATTACAGTTCCAGCATATTTTGATGACGCACAAAGACAAGCAACAAAAGATGCAGGAAAAATTGCAGGATTAAATGTTATTAGGATTGTTAATGAACCAACAGCAGCATCACTTGCTTATGGTTTAGATAAAACCCATGACCATAATATATTAGTGTTTGATTTTGGTGGTGGAACATTTGACGTTTCAATATTAGAATTAGGGGATGGAGTTTTTGAAGTAAAATCAACAGCAGGAAATAATAAACTTGGTGGAGATGATATTGATGAACTTTTAATTAATATGCTTGCAGAAGATTTCAAAAAAGAACATAATATTGATTTAAGAGAAGATAAAACTGCTTTACAAAGATTAAAAGAAGCAGCAGAAAAAGCAAAAATTGAATTAAGTTCTTCACAAAAAGCAACAATCAATTTACCTTTTATTACAGCAACCCAAACAGGCCCAAAACATCTTACTACAGAAATTACAAGGGCAAAATTTGAAAATTTAATTGCAGATATTATTAAAAATTTAGAAGGTCCAACCAAACAAGCAATTAAAGATGCAAATATTAAACCTGAAGCACTTGGAAAAGTTGTACTTGTAGGTGGTTCAACAAGAATTCCATTAGTTCAAGAAATGGTTAAGGGAATTACAGGAAAAGATGGAGACAAATCTGTTAATCCTGATGAAGCAGTTGCTCTAGGTGCAGCAGTACAAGCAGGAATTATTGGTGGAGAAATCAAGGATGTATTATTATTAGATGTAACACCTTTAAGTTTAGGTATTGAAACCCTTGGTGGTGTATGCACAAAAATAATTGAAAGAAACACTACAATTCCAACCAAGAAAAGTCAGATATTTTCAACAGCTGCAGATAATCAACCAGCAGTAACAATAAATGTATTACAAGGAGAAAGGACCATGTCTGCAGATAATAAATCATTAGGGAGATTTGATTTAGTTGGTATTCCACCAGCACCAAGAGGCATTCCACAAATTGAAGTTACTTTTGATATTGATTCAAATGGTATTGTTCATGTAGGTGCTAAAGATTTAGGTACTGGACAAGAACAGAAAATCACAGTATCTGGAAGTTCAAATTTATCTGATGATGAAATTACAAAGATGCAGAAAGATGCAGAAACTCATGCAGAAGAAGACTTGAAAAAGAAAGAAGAAATAGAAACTTTGAATGAAGCAGATTCTCTAGTCTATAGTGTTGAAAAACTTACTACTGATTTAAAGGATAAAGCAGATGCTAAAAAACTTGAAGAAATTTCTTCAATGAAAGAAGAGCTTAAAAAATTACTTGCAGAAGATAAAAAAAATATTACAAAACTCAAAGAAAAAATTGAAGTTTTGAATAAAAAAGTTCAGGAAATGTCAACTGAAATGTATCAGAAGGCAGCACAGGAACAAGAAGCTCAGCAAGCGGGTAAAACAGATGGCAAAACTAAGAAAGGCGAAAAAGTAGTTGATGCAGAATTTGAAGAAGAATCAGAAGACTCTAAGTCTTCAGAAAGTAAAGATAAAGAAGAAGCAACTGCAGATAAACCAAAAGAAGATGCTAAACCATCTACAGACGAGCAATCAACTGCAGATAAACCAAAGGAAAAAGAAAATTAATTTTTTATTTTTTTCTTATTTTATTAATTAAAATGGATGCAAATAAAGTAATTGAACTTTGGGAAAAATATGAATTCTTTGATAACCTTAAAGAACATTCTATTAGAGTTGCAGCTATAGCTTTATTTATAGCTGATAAATTTATCGAAGAAGGAAAAGAAGTAGATAAAGAACTTGTCAAGTATGGTGCATTATTGCATGATATTGGCAAGATGCATAATCTACTGAACATTGATAATAGATCCCATAGAATTATTGGTACGGATATATTAATAGAAAAAGGTTATCCTAAATTGGCTAAAATTTCTGAAGAACATTGGATTACTGTAGTACGAGGAGATAAATTTTCTTTTCCAGAATCGGAGATTGTTTCTATTGCAGATGCTACGGTGGGTATAGATGGATTTCAAACATTTGATGGAAGAATAGATTGTTTGAGAAAAAGAAAGCCAGAGGAAAAAGAAACTTTGGAAATCGCTCGTAAAAATCTAATTCCATATTTCAAAAGATTCTTTGATGAAGAAGAAAATTTCAGAAAGATTGCAAAAGAATTAACAGAAAAACTTGATTTTAAGAACAAAACTTATAAACAGCTAATTGAGGCGTTATAATACCACCAGAATAAATTCGGCAGGTTTTCATCGCCTACGGAGATAAAAATGACAAAAGATTACTACGAAACTTTAGGAGTTAGTAAAGATTCAACTAAAGAGCAGATTAAAAAAGCTTACAAAAAGTTAGCTATGAAGTATCATCCAGATAAGGCGCCAGAGGAAAAGAAGAAATCCTATGAAGAAAAATTCAAGGAAATAAATGAGGCGGCATCTGTCCTAGGTAATGAAGAAAAGAAATCTAATTATGATAGATTTGGAAGTTCAGATAATCTTAATTCTGGCTTTAGTGGATTTAATTCATCTAATATGAGGGGTTCAGATTTTGAAGATATTTTATCAAATTTATTTGGTGGTGGTTCAGGATTTTTCAATCAAAGAAGGAGGGGCCCAAGAAAAGGTGCAGATTTATATTCTGAAATTAAAATAACCTTGGAAGAAGCATCCACTGGAATTAAAAAAGAAATTCAAATTAAAAAAGAAGATGTCTGTGATAAATGTAAGGGTAATGGAGCCGAATCGAGTTCAGATATTAGTACCTGTGGGGATTGCCATGGTTCTGGCGTTGTAACACAAATGCAAAGAACACCTTTTGGTGTATTCTCAACCAGAATTACATGTAGAAAATGTAATGGAACTGGTAAAGTTATAACTAAAAAGTGTTCAAAATGTCATGGTAAAGGTAAGGTTTCTATAACTAAAAAATTAGAAGTCAATATTCCAGCAGGAATTGATAATGGACTTAAATTAAGATTAGCTGACGAAGGTGAAGTTGGTGAAAATAACCTCAGGGGAGATTTATATTTGAATGTTATTGTAAAACCACATGAAATATTTCAAAGAGAGGGTGATGATTTATACATGGAAGCACCAATCTCATTTGTAGAGGCCGCATTAGGGACTGAAATTTCTGTTAAAACAATTGATGGTAAAGCAAAATTGAAAATTCCAGCAGGAACTCAAAGCCATACTTTATTTAGGATGAAAAATAAAGGTATTAAACATATTAATTCTTATGGCCAAGGTGATGAGTTTGTTAAAGTTATTCTGGTAACTCCAAAGAAGATTTCTAAGAAGGAAAAATCTTTATTAAAGGATTTGGAAAAAGAAGGTAAGAAACAGAACATCTTTGATAAGGTTCGTGGACATTTCTTTAATTAATAATTATAAAAATCAAGAAGATTTTTGATCTTCAAGGTTTTATTCATTTTCAATTCATAAAACAAAAAATAAAATTTATTTTGTAGCCATGCAGATATCCAAAATGTGGTGTTTTTCAGGATGTTCTTCTGGATTATTTAGATATATTTCATAACTCGGTCTGGAAATATCTATCTCAAGATTATTTTCTTTCATCCATGCAGGTTCATATTCTTCTGCGTTTGTTAATTCTGCATTCATAACAACATATTTTCCACCAGGAAGAATTTGCTTTTGAATATCTCCTTCCACTTCAACATTATCTTTAATGGCCATACATACATCCAATTTAAGCTCTTCAGGAGGCGTTACTTGAGGGTCGTCATAATATGCAGATCTAAAAACTGTATCTTGATTTATCAAATTTTTTGGTCCTGCCCATCCACAAAGTTTATCAAATAAATCTTTGAAAACTTTTGTATTGCCCATATAATTTCCGATAAAT
>JAGLOT010000049.1 GCA_023137655.1 Nanobdellota archaeon
TTATATTATGGGTAATATTTGGACCATATTTGCTTTTTCATATTTTCAATTTATTATAATTGAAATTCTTTTTGGTATTGGAATAGCTTTTGGTTCCGGATCTGTGGAGGCTTTAGTTTATGATTCTTTGAAAGAAAAGAAAAAAGAAAAACAAATGAGTAAGGTGTGGGGTTCAATAAATTATTATGCTTTAATTGCAATGGTTATTGCAGTGATTATTGGGGGATATATCTCTAGAAATCACGAACCTAAAACATTTATTTTGTTATTCTGGCTTTTTGTTTTTGGAACAACAATCGCCTTTATTTTATCTTTATTAATTAAAGAGAAAAAACAGCCAAAGAAAATAAAAGAAATTAGTCCATTGGTTTTATTTAAAGAATCCACTAAACATATTTTTAAAAATAAATCCTTGAGAAAAATAATTTATCTTTATGTTTTTACTATGCCATTTACCCATGTAATTATATTTCTTTTTCAACCATATTTTTTAGTTGCGGGAGTTCCAAATGCTATTTGGGGTATTGTTATGGCTGCAGGAATGTTATTGAGTGCTTTTTTAGTTAAGTATGCACATTGGATTGAAGCTAAGATTGGTATGAAAAAAACAATTTTTTTAACAACTATTTTGCCAGGGGTATTTTACCTAGCTATGGCATTTATGATTGGGCCTATGATTTCTTTTATTTTGTATATTTTTCTCATGGGAGTTAGTCCTTTAAGGTATCCATTATTTTCCCAATATCAAAATGATCATATTGAAAGTCATAATAGGGCAACAGTTCTATCTATAATCTCAATGATTACTGCTATTTATTTAGCAATAATGAGATTAATTTTAGGGAAGATAGCAAACACAAATTTAATCTTATCTTTTATTGTAATGGGTGGATTAATTGTGGTTGGTGCAATTGCTTTTAGAATTGATGAAAAACATATTAAGGTTAATTTGAATAATTAACAGAGAAACATTTAAATTACTAGAATTTAAATTCTGCAGACTTAAAGATTTCAAGGAAACCTTTAAATAACTTAAATTGGTATTTCTGTCCATGATTAAAATTTACAATACATTAACAAGGAAGAAAGAAGAATTTAAGCCAGTTAAGAAGGGAGAAGTTGGATTATACAGTTGTGGGCCTACAGTATACAATTATGTTCATATTGGAAATTTAAGGGCATATATATTTGTGGATTTATTGAAAAGATACCTAGTATACAGGGGATTTAAAGTAAACCATGTTATGAATATAACAGATGTTGATGATAAAACTATTCGAGATTCTCAAAAAGAAAAAAAATCATTAAAAGAATTCACAGAATTTTATACAAAAGAATTTTTGAAAGATTTAGAAAAGTTAAACATTTTACCTGCAGATTTAATGCCTAGGGCAACAGAGTCAGTTGATGGCATGGTAAAATTAATTAAGGTATTATTAGCAAAAGGTTTTGCATATAAAACAGAAAAAGGAGATATTTATTTTAAAATTTCTAAGTTTAAAGATTATGGTAAGCTGGCCTTAATTGATCCAGATAAATTAAAACAGAATGCAGCTGGAAGGTTGGAAGATGAGTATGATAAGGAAGATGCGAGAGATTTTGCCTTATGGAAAAATTATAATGAAACAGATGGAGATGTTTTCTGGGAAACAGATTTAGGTAAGGGTAGACCTGGCTGGCATATTGAATGTAGTGTAATGTCTAAACAAGCATTGGGCCAACCATTTGACATTCATACAGGGGGTGTAGATTTAGTATTTCCCCATCATACAAATGAAATAGCACAATCAGAATGTGCATATGGTAAGAAATTTGTAAATTACTGGTTGCACAATGAACATTTACTTGTAAATGGACAAAAGATGAGTAAAAGCAAAGGTAATTTTTATACTTTAAAAGATTTGAAAAAATACAAACCAGAGGCAATAAGATTTGAATTATTAAGAACTCATTATAGGACTAAATTAGATTTTAGGGAAGATGAATTAGAACAAATTCCAAATACTTTACAGAAGTTTTATGATTTTATGATTAAGTTAAAAGAGGCAGATGGTAACTGCAAAAAGATAGATTCTGTAGATTCTTTGATTGATAAGGCAAAGGAAGATTTTGAAACTGCAATGGATGATGATTTGAATATTTCTAGTGGGTTAGCTGCTATTTTTGAATTTATGACAGAAATCAATAAGATTATGGATAAATTAAGTAAAGAAGATGCTAAAAATGTAAAAGATACAATGAATAGTTTTGATTCTGTCCTGAGTATAATGAAGCAAGAAGATGAAATTCCTGCAGAGATTATGAAAGTTGTTAAAGAAAGGGAAATAGCAAGAAAAGAACTTGATTGGGCTAAATCTGATAGGTTGAGATCGGAACTCAATAAGTTAGGTTATCACGTCGAGGATAGCAAAAAAGGGAGTAGAGTTAAAAGATTGTGATGACAATCTTTAAGGGATTAAAAAGATTATAGAAAGATTATCTCTAAAATATTAAAAGATTATAGGGTGTCATTTTTAAAATTTAAAACGAATTTAATTCTTAAATAAAGCATATCTTTATAAATTAATAATCTGTTTCTTTAAGCATTAGGGATAATATCCTATACAGGAGGAATATATAATGGGAGAATTTAATGGAGAAAGAAGAGGATCTTTCAATAATAATAGAGGGCCAAGAAGAGATTTTGGACCAAAAGAAATGCATAAAGCTGTCTGTGCAGACTGTGGTAAAGAATGTGAAGTACCATTTAAACCATCAGAAGATAGACCAGTTTATTGTCAAGAGTGTTATAGAAAAAAGAAAGGATTTTAATTTTATTATAATCACTAATTTTTTTAATTTATCTTTTTTATTTTTTTATACTTATTTTTAATTCGCCCAAATCAATAGTCCCTTTATCTGAGAATTTAATTTCCTTTAATTTTAATGTGTTCTTTAAGTCTTCTAAAGCAGGTTTTAATTTTTCTTGTAATTCTTTATCTGCTTTGATTTCTAATAAAGATAGTTCTTCCTTCAAAGATAATTGATTTTGAGATTTGAACTTTCTAACTTCAGAAATAATATTAATGATTAAGTCTCCAGTTTTCTCAATATCTTCATCAATTAATTTTTTATCAAATTTAGGCCAGGGACTTAAATGAATACTTTTAAGTTGTTCATTCTTAGCAAAATATGATTGATATATTTCTTCAGTTATGTGTGGCATAACAGGTGCCATTAATTTTAAAACTGTTAATAATGAATAAGACAAACAATATTGTGCAGATTCTTTTTCTTTTGCTTCTGCATTGTAAAGTTTATGTTTAACAATTTCTAAATAGTTGTCGCAGAAGGATTGCCAGAAAAATTTTTCTGTATCCATCTTATTTCTCATGAAGTTATGTTCTTCATAAGCTTCTGTGCTAATTTTAATGGTTCTATTTAATTTAGATAAAAGCCATTTATCCATTAAGGATAAATCTGGTTTTTTATGAAGAGTTTGCTCTTCTTTTTCAGTTTTTTTGTAATCTTCTAAATTCATAAATACAAATTTAGATGCATTCCATAATTTATTACAAAATTTATGTCCTGTTACAAGGTCTTTTTCTTGGAATGCTAAATCATCTCCAAGTTTACATCCTGCTGCCATAAATCTCAATGAGTCTGCAGAGTATTTGTCAATCATACCTTGAGGTTCAATTATGTTACCTTTACTTTTTGACATTTTCTTTCCTTTTGGATCAAGCATCCATCCATTGATGAAGCAATCGTTCCAAGGAAGCATGTTAAAATGAAGTTTTGATTTAACAACTGTATTGAAAAGCCAGAATGAAATTATGTCATGGCCCTGAGGTCTTAAACTCATAGGATTATTAATTAATTCATTGTAGCAAGGTTTGCCTTTAAATAATTCTTTAACAATTGTAGGTGTTAATGAAGATGTTGCCCAAGTATTGATTATATCTTTTTCTGGAATAAATTCTGTGCTATTACAATTAGGACATTTGTCAACTGGAGGTTTATCAACCAATGGGTCTACAGGTAAATCTTTTTCTTTTGCGACAATTACTTCATCACATTTTTTACAATACCAAACAGGGAATGGAATTCCAAATGGGATTTGTCTTGATATACACCAATCCCATGCTAAACCATTAACCCAATTATCATATCTATTTTTCATATGTTTAGGGTACCAATTTAATTTGTCGCCCCATTTTAACATATCTTCTTTTATGTTTAAATATTTGATAAACCATTGTTTAGAATGAATAAATTCAATTGGAGTTCCACATCTTTCGTGAACATTAACTGCATGTTTCAAAGGTTTTTGATTTTTGAGTAGGTTATTTTCTTTTAAATCTTTGATAATTTCTTTTCTTGCTTCTTCTGGTTTCATATTTTCATATTTACCAGATAAACTACTCATTCTACCATTAATTGAAATTGCTTCTTTGATTGGAAGGTTGTGTGCTTTTTGCCATTCCATATCTGTTTGGTCTCCGAAGGTGCAACACATAACTGCACCGCTTCCTTTTTCTGGGTTTGCTTTCTCATCTGTTAAGATTGGAACTTCAAAATCAAATAGCGGAACTTTTGCTTTTTTGCCTATAATATCTTTGTATCTTTTGTCTGATTTGTTTACAAAAACACAAACACAGGCTGGTAAAAGTTCTGGACGAGTTGTTGAAATTATTAAATCTTGATTTCCAATTTTGAAAACAATGTCATTAAATATTGTGTTTTTATCCACATCTTCAAGCTCTACTTGTGCGATTGTTGTTTGGCATTTCGTACACCACAGCGAGGGACATTCTGTTCTATATTCTCTTCCCATTTTGTATAAATCTATAAAACTCTTTTGAGAAATTCTTCTTGACCTTCTATCTATTGTTGAATAAAAAATATCCCAATCTGCTGAAATCCCTAGCCTTTTTGCATCGTTTAAAAATTGTGGAATAAATTCTTCTTTAATGGTTTTTTGACAAAGCTCTATAAATTCCTCCCTTGTCATGTCTTTGGAATTTACTTTTTTTTCTTTTTCTACCAATTTTAGCGTTGGCAATCCATTATTATCTGTTCCAAATGGATTCAGAACATTAAAACCCTTCATTCGCTTGTATCTCGCAATAAAATCTTGTTGTGCGTCACCGAATACGTGTCCCATATGAAGTCGTCCTGAAATTGTTGGGGGTGGTGTATCAAATGAGAAAATTTCTTTTTCTGTATTAGTCGTATTAAATTTGAATATTTTTTCTTTTTCCCAAAATTGCATTATTCTTGGTTCAACTTCTGTAAAATCATAACCTTTTTTCTTGGGTTTTTGTTGGGTTTTTGTCATACTAATGGAAACGGGAAGTTATTTAAAAAAGTGTTGATT
>JAGLOT010000005.1 GCA_023137655.1 Nanobdellota archaeon
TACATCATGCAGGCTGCTACAATATGGAATAAAGTTTAATGAAGAATAATCAATATTTGCATATTCTTCTTCTGGAATACTAAAACTATTCATACCTTCTTGACCACTTAAATCTGTAACATCACCAATGATTTCAACATTTTTAAATTGATATTCATTTGTTTTCCAGAAAGATACACCAACACCAGAGACTTCAAAACTTAAGGTATTAGATTCTAGTAATTGAGTTTTCTTTAATCTAATTGGTGCAGGACTTAAACTTGTTAGTTCGCCTTCATAGATAACTTGATTATTTAAATAAACATAAAGAATCCCTTCTGCTTTTTCTGCTGAGAATGATAAAATTACATTATTTGTGTTCTCTAGGTCTGTGATTGAGAATGTGCTAACCTTGGTTTTTTTATCAAACCAGCCATTTCGGATAATGAAAGGATTAATACTATCTAATACTTCGGCATTTGTAGTTTCATATAAGTAAATATTTCCTATACTATAATCTACAGAATCATCATCAAAATACTTTAGGGTGCCCACATCTTCATTTAATAATATATATTCATCTAAATTTCCAGAAATACTTGAGCTAGAGGAAGATCCATTTTCTAAGAGTTCTTCTCTTGCATCAGGTGGTAAGAATAAAATATATAGTACTATAACTGCTGCAATTATAATTATAAGGGT
Organism: Nanobdellota archaeon; assembly: GCA_023137655.1. GTDB lineage: Archaea > Nanobdellota > Nanobdellia > Woesearchaeales > BS150m-G63 > JAGLOT01. Next base: position 682 of record JAGLOT010000005.1, read on the forward strand.
GCCTGCAGCGCCAGCATCAACACCTGCTCTTTTTTTGAAAGAAATTCTGCTTTTCTTTTGCATGAAATCACCTAGTATTTTTATGATTATCATAAAAGCCTATTTATTTATATATGTTTTTCTTTTATTGACTTAAAATGAGGATTATTCATAAAAATCTTAAGTTAGGTGAGATTAAAGTTAAAATAGAAAATTTGGATGATTTATGGTATTTAAGCCAAATTATTGAAATTGGAAATAGTCTTAGGGGCAGTACAACTAGGAAAATTATTCGTGGGGAAAAGTCTGAAAAAGCAAAAGTTGAGAGAAAAAGAGTATTTTTATCAATAGAAGCTGAGAAAATTGATTTTGAAGAAATTAATGTTTTAAGGGTTCTCGGAAAGGTAAATTCAGATTGTGATGATGTGGGCAAGGGAAGCCACCATTCATTTGAATTGGAAGAGGGAACTGAAATCTGTATTGTTAAGAATAATTGGCCAAGTTATCAACTAAAATTGATTAAAGATTCTGTTAATACCAAATCTACTAAAATACTAATTTGTGTGATGGATAGAGAACATGCGGTTTTTGCTAAAATGAAAAAAGATGGTTTTGAAGTTTTATCTGATATTAAAGGAGATGTTCAGAAGAAGGAAGATAGGAATAATTCTACAAAAGGATTTTATTTGGAAATTGGAAAGAAATTAGAAGATTATAACAAAAGAGAAAACTATGATGCGATTGTTGTAGCAAGTCCAGCTTTTTTCAAAGATGATTTTATGAAAACATTTAATTCTGAGCTAAAGAAGAAAATTACATTATCTGGATGTTCTAATGTTAATAAATCCGGAATTAATGAAGTTTTGAAACGAGCAGAACTTGCAAAAGTTATTCAGAATGATAAAGCGGCTAGAGAAATTAATTTGGTTGAGAAAATATTATCTGAAATATCTAAAGGTGGAAAAGTTGCTTATGGTTTGAAAGAAGTTGTGAATGCTGTTAATTTAGGTGCAGTTGAATTTTTTTTAATTACAGATTCTTTTATTAATTCTAAAAGAAAAGAAGGAAAATTTAGATTGGTTGATAAGACTATGAAGAATGTTGAAAGTTTAAGGGCAGAGATACATATTATTAGTAGTGCACACGATGGTGGGAAGAAGCTTGATGGTTTAGGTGGGGTTGCTGCCCTACTTAGATTTAGAATTTAATTATTGAGAAAAATATCCTTCTTTATTTAGATAATCTACTATTTTTTCAAAAACAACTAATAGTTCTGGAAATTCACCCATATGTTTTTGGTCAATTTTTCTAAAAAATTCTTCAGTCCAACCAACCAACTCTTTTTTATAATCTAAACAATTAATTTCAGCATCAAGACAATCCATTGCTTTAGCAAATTTAGCTTCTCTAGTTTTTAATGCTTCAAACTCTTCAAATAAATCTATGAATTTATTACCCATTTCCTTGGGCATGATTTCTTTTAATTTTTTAGATGCAATTAATTCCCTTTCTTTTTTCCCAGACCTATCTACGCCAAGGCCATTTTTAGTATCTCCAGCTTCAATTTCAACAACATCATGATACATTAATAATTCATAAACTTTAACCCTATCTAATTTTTCTTCAATTTTACCTAAAAAATAATCAGCTAATAATAAACAACTCCAAGAATGTTCCGCAGAACTTTCTTTTCTATCATCTATAGGGGCAGACCTATAAACTGATTTAAGTTTATTTATAATTCTTAATTTATTTATTTCTTCCATTTTAACTATTATTTTTGGATTTAATCTTTAATATTTCATTAGTGATTGTTTGTTCTTCGTTTGTTTCAAGAACCATAAGCTTAACTTTGGATTTCCTGGTTGAAATAATTAATTCATTGTTTTTGTTTTTCTTTTGGTCAATATCAATATTTAGAAATTTCAGATAATTTAGAACTTGATTTCTTATGTATGCATTTCTATATCCTGTGCCTGCGGTGAATACAATACAATCAACACCATTCATTGCAGTGATATATGAGCCAATGTATTTTGCAATCCTATAAATGTAAGATTCAATAGCTAATTTTGCTCTTGGGTTTTTGCTTGCAAGTAAATCCCTTACATCATTACTAATTCCAGAAATTCCCTTTAATCCAGATTCTTTGTTTAGGATATGATTAATTTGTTGAATTGTTAATTTTTCTTTTTGTATTAAATGTAAAATTATTGCAGGATCAAAATCCCCTGTTCTGGTGCCCATGATTAATCCTTCTAATGGTGTAAAACCCATTGAAGTATCAACTGGTTTACCTTTATTGATTGCAGTAACTGAGCAACCACTTCCAAGATGACAGCTAATAACTTTTCCTTTGGTTTTTGTGGAAATATAGGAATGGGATAATCCGTGGAATCCATATCTTTTAATTCCTTGTTTGAAATATTTGTAAGGTAAGGCATAAATTTTTGCTTTGGTTGGCATATCAACATAAAAAGAAGTATCAAAGATTGCATATTGTGGAAGTTTGAAATATTTTTCACAAGCATTAATTACATCAATTTCTGCTTGTTGATGTAGTGGTGCAAATTCTTTATATTTTTCAATTTGTTTTAATGAAGATTTAGTTATTTTAATTGTTTTCATGTCACCACCATGAACCACTCTGTGACCCATAGAATCAATTTTAATTTTCTTTCCATCAATAATTTCTTTGATGTGTTTTATTGCAGAACTTCGTGTTTTAAATTTTCCAGATTTTTCTCCAACCCTTTCAAGATTACCCTTCAAAATTTCTTTTTGGTTTTGGAAAACACAGTATTTAATTGATGATGAGCCAACGTTTAAAGCAAGAATATTCATTTTGATTTTACCCCTTTTGCATATATTTATTTTTTTAAGATTATAATAATAATTTGTTTTATAATAATTTTTGAGCTTGAATTACTGTTATCGCAGTTATGCTTACAATTTCATCTATATTACAACCCCTGCTTAAATCATTAACTGGTTTTTTGAGGCCTTGTATGATTGGACCCACAGCTGGAACATTACCAAAGATCTTTGCAAGTTTGTAACTAATATTTGCAGATTCAAGATTTGGAAAAATTAAAACATTTGCATCTCCTTTGATTTTCAAGGTTTTACTTTTGATATTTGCAATTTCTGGAACTAATGCAGCATCTGATTGCATTTCACCATCAATTATTAATTTAGGCATTTTCTTTTTTATAATTTGCAATGCAGATGCTATTTTTTCAATATTTTTATGATTTGCTGAGCCATGGGTTGAGAAAGATAGCATTGCTACTCTTGGTTTTATGTTAAATGATTGTGCTGTTTTTGCACTTTCAATTGCAATTTCTGCTAAATCATTTTTATCAGGGGCAACTTGAACTCCTGTATCTGAAAAGAAAACAATTCTATGGTTGTAGGGTAACATGGAAATTCCAGATACCTTTTTGAACCCTTTTTTGCACTTTATGATTTGTAAGGCAGGCCTTAATGTATGGGCTGTTGGATGTCTAGCCCCTGAAACAATACCTTGAATTTGATTTTCATGAAGAAGCATTGTTGCAAAATAAATGGGTTCTTGGATTAATTTTTTTGCTTGGTCAAATTTTAATCCTTTTTTTTGTCTAATTTTGTAAAGTTTTTCAGCAAAATTATTTGAATTTTTATCAGTTTGTGGATCAAAGATTTCAATATTTTTTAAATTTAATCTTAATTTTTTGGCCTGTTTTTTGATGATTTTTTGTCTCCCAATTAGGACAACTTTAGCAGTTTTTTCTTTAACAATTTTTTTAACTGCGTTTAGAATTATTTCTTCCTCTGCTTCTGGAAACCCTATTTTTAATGGGTTTCGAGCCGCCTCTTTTTTAATTTCACCTAGGAACTTATCCATATACTATCCAATATTAATACCCTTTTTAAATCTTTTTCTTTAACTATTATTAAATAACAATCTTTATATATTAGTTCTGTTTTAACAATTCCAGTAATAACACTTTTTCACCTTTGAAACTGAGTGAAAATGTCAGATTAATATTACTTGCGTACTGATAAAAAAAACAGAGAGAAAAAACTGTTTTTTTAATAAAAGAGGGGGATTTACAAAATGATTGTGAAAGAAGAATTTTTAAGTCAATTGAGGAGATATTTTGCTCTTAATCTTTATGAAGTAAAGATCTGGACTGCCTTATTATCTAGAGGAGTCGCTACAGCAGGAGAACTTTCTGATATTGCAAATGTTCCAAGGAGCAGAAGTTATGACATTCTTGAAAGTCTTGAAAAGAAAGGCTTTGTTGTTCTTAAACTCGGTAAGCCAATAAAATATATGGCAGTACCACCAGCAGAAGTTGTTGAAAGGGTTAAGAAAAATATGTCCAATGAAATGAACGCTAAATTAGAAAGATTAGAAAACTTAAAAGATACAGAAATTGTTAAGGAATTAAATAATCTTCATGACCAAGGTATTGAACTTATAGGTCCAGCAGATCTTTCAGGTTCATTAAAAGGTAGACATAATTTATATGATCATTTAGAAATGACAATTAGAAATGCTGAAAAAACAGTAACAATAATGACAACAAGTCAGGGTTTAATGAGAAAAATTGAAGGATTAAAACCTGTATTTGAAAAAGTTACCAAAAGAGGGGTTACAGTAAGAATTGCTGCCCCTTTAACAAAAGAAACTTTTGCTGCAGTAAAAGACATGAAAGGTGTTGCAGAAATTAGGCACACAGACAAAGAAGCAAGGTTTGTTGTTGTTGATGGTAAGGAATTATTATTTATGGTAATGCATGATGAAGGAGTACATCCAACCTATGATATAGGAATTTGGGTAAACACACCATTCTTTGCAACTGCACTTGAAGATTTATTTGAGATTGCATGGACAAGTATGACCCCTTCAGATAAGATTGTCAAGTAAATAAATTAAATAATTTATTTTTTATTTTTCTTTATTTTTTCTAAATTTATTTTTCAAAGTTTTATTTTTATTGGGAGATTTAATTCTAAAATAATTTTTGTACTAAAAATACTACAATTCCTAAAGGAATTAAAGACACTAAACAATTATTTATAAGATTTAATTTTCCATACAACAAATATAGTGATAAAATATAGGTTGCTGCAGGTATCATAAAAATTAAAGCAGAAATGAGATATCTTTGAGTGGTAACCTCATTTGAATTAAAAGAAATGAAAATGAATCCTAAGAGGGTCATTATAGGTAATGCAACTAATAATCCAGACCATTTTGAATCAAAATACTGAGATAAAATGGTTGCACTAACAACAACACTTCCAGAAATTAAGAATTGTAATAAATAGTTTAACCAAGCCATGGGATATCTTATTTTTATTAATATATAATATTTTCTTAAATAAAATATGACTAGTTCTAAGAAAGTTTTTTAAAGTATATGGGATTTAGCTGTAATATGGATATAGAGAGAATAATTGCTAAATTAAGTCCTTTAGAAAGGAGAGTATTACCTTATCTTACTAGTAAAAGCCTCAATGAAATTATTGAGAAATCTGGAATGAAAGATGTGGAGGTAATGAGGGCACTACAATGGCTTAGCAATAAAGGAGTAGTTAAGATTATAGAAAGTGAGAAAGAGTTAATTGTTCTAGGTAATAATGGTGTGAATTATAAGAAAAATGGTTTACCAGAAAAAAGATTTTTGAATGCACTTACAGATAAATTTGTAGTGGTTCAAAATGTTCTGAAAAAAGCCGGATTAGCTAAAGAAGAAATGAATATCTGTGTTGGTTCTTTGAGAAAGAAAGCAGCAATTGAAATTAAGAAAGATAATGGTTTGTTAGTTACAATAAATCCTAATGGAAAGAAATTACTTGAAAAAGAAAGCTTGGAAGAACTATTTTTGAAAAAACAATTCCCAATTAATGTTAAAAATTTAAAACCAGAAGAACTTTTTGCAATGAAAAGTCTTTTGAGTCGTAAGGAAATAATTAGAAAAGATAAATTTAAAATAAGAAATATTGAATTGACACCTTCTGGTGTGAAACTATCCAAGATTAAAATTAAAGATGAAGATTTTATTGATAGATTAACTCCTAAGATGATTAAATCTGGAGAATGGAAAGGTAAAAAATTTAGAGAATATGATGTTGAAATTAATGTACCTTCAATATATAGGGGCAAGAGGCATTTTGTTAATCAAGCGATTAAGTCCGCTAAAAGGATTTGGTTAGATATGGGATTTAAAGAAATGAAAGGCAATATAGTACAGAGTTCTTTTTGGAATTTTGATGCTTTATTTACTGCCCAGGATCATCCTGTAAGAGATATGCATGATACTTTTTTTATTGAAGATCCTAAGAATGCAAAACTTCCAGCTAGAGAATTAGTTGAACAAATCAAGAATATACATGAGAATGGAGGCAATACAGGAAGCACAGGTTGGAGATATAAATGGGTCGAAGAGAATTCTAGAACAAATGTTCTTAGGACACATACAACTTCTTTATCTGGTAGAATGCTTGCTAGTTTAAACAAGGAAGATATCCCTTGTAAATATTTTGCACTTGGAAAGTGTTTTAGAAATGAAACTTTAGATTGGTCACATTTATTTGAGTTTAATCAAACAGAGGGGATTGTAATAGATCCCAATGCAAACTTTAGACATTTACTTGGATACTTGAAAGAGTTCTTCAAGAAAATGGGTTATGAAAAAGCAAGGTTTAGGCCTGCATATTTTCCATATACTGAATTAAGTTTAGAAATCGATGTGTTTCATCCAGTTCATAAGAAATGGGTAGAATTTGGTGGTGCAGGAATTTTTAGACCCGAAGTAGTTAAACCATTATTGGGTGTTGATGTACCAGTATTAGCATGGGGCCCAGGATTTGATAGGATTATATTAGAATTTTTTAAGATAAATGATATTAGGGAATTATATAAGAATGATTTAGAACAATTAAGAAAAATTAAGGAGTGGACTAGATAATGCCAACTGTAACATTAAATCGAAAAGAAGTTGAAAAGTTAATGGGCAAGAAACTTAGCCTTGAACAATTAAAAGATAGGATAAGTATGCTGGGTACAGATTTAGAAGAAGTTACAGATAAGGAGATTATTGTTGAAATATTTCCAAATAGGCCAGATATGCTTTCTGAGCAAGGGTTTGCAAGGGCATTGTCTTCTTTTATTGGCGTAAATACTGGTTTGAAAAAGTATAATGTTGGCAAGGCAGAAAAAGATTATAGAGTTATTGTGGATAAATCTGTAGATAATGTAAGGCCATTTACAGCATGTGCAATAGTTAAAGGATTAAAATTAGATGATGAGAAAATTAGAGAAATTATTCAAGTTCAAGAAAAATTACATGTTACTTTTGGAAGGAATAGAAAGAAATTAGCTATTGGCATTTATCCTTTAGGGGAAATTACACTGCCAATTATATTTATGGCTAAAAAACCAAGGGAAATTAAGTTTAGGCCATTGGAATCTGAAAGGGTAATGGATGGTTTGCAGATATTAAGTCAGCATCCAGCAGGAAGGGATTATGGACATTTACTCGAAGGTACGGACAAATTCCCAGTATTTGTAGATGCTAAGGGTGAGATACTATCAATGCCCCCAATTATTAATTCACATAAAACTGGAAGAGTTAATGAAAAGACAAAAGATGTGTTTATTGAATGCAGTGGGTTTGATTATGATATATTAAGTAAATGTTTGAATATAGTGGTTACATCTCTTGCAGATATGGGTGCGGAAATTTATAGTATGATTATTGAACAAAATGGCAAAAAGATTGAAAGTCCAAATTTAAATCCATTTTCTGCAAAATTAGATATTAAATATGTTAATAAAATGCTAGGACTTAATTTAACTGAAAAAGAAATTGGTGTTTTATTAGGGGAAATGGGCCTTGGATATAAAGAAAGGAAGGTTTACATTCCAGCCTATCGGACAGATATTTTACATCAAATAGATATTGTTGAAGATATTGCAATTGCATATGGTTATGAAAATTTTGAAGAAGAAATCCCTAATGTTTCAACTATTGGAGAAGAAGATGGATTTGAAATTTTCAAGAATAGGGTTGCAGATATATTAGTTGGAATGGGTTTAATTGAAACTATTTCTTATAATTTATCTAATGAGTTTGTTAATGATAAGAAAATGAAAGTTGAAAGTGATTGTGTTAAATTAGCAAACTCACTAACTGTTGATTATTCTTGCTTGAGGAGTTGGGTCTTACCTAGTTTAATGAAAATTTTATCTGAAAATACATCTAAGGAATACCCTCAAAATTTATTTGAAATGGGAACTGTATTTAATAAAGATGAAAAACAGGAGACTGGTATTAAGGAAGAAGATGGATTATGTGTTGTTTTATGTTCTAGTACATCTGACTTTACTAAGATAAGGCAAGTTCTAGATTCGGTGATGAAGGCATTAGATATTGATTATGAAGTTAAGGAAGCTTCACATCCTAGTTTTATAGAGGGCAGGGTGGGTGTTTTAAGGGTGACGAGCAAGACAGAAGATCAAGACATTCAGATGGAAGAAGATTTAGCAATCCTAGGAGAATTAAATCCAGAAGTAATCCAGAATTTTAATTTAGAAATGCCTACAGCAGTATTTGAATTAAATTTAAGCAAGTTATATGGTTTAATGAGAAAATAAATTATTGAATTCTCGAATTTTTGTTGGATTTGTTTTGAAGAAATATAGGTGAGTTTTACACTTGCAATCACTTGAACCAAATCTATTAATTATTATGTCTCCAAGTTCTGATACTTTTTTACTTAGGGTACATTCTAATCTCTTATGTGTTTGAATTGTTTTTACTTCAACAATTTTTGCATACTCTAGAAGGTAATCAATATGCCAATGAATCTTTTTATTTTTAGATTTATGCCTAGAAATTCTTTTTTCTAAATTATTTAGGGCAGAGCCCACATAACAATAATATCCTTTTTGAAAATTAAAGGTACTTAATTTTCCAATCTTGATTGATTTGGAAAAAGGAAGAAAAATAATAAGACAATAAATGCCTTTATTGAAACTTTGTAAAGTTTTAGTGCATACTAAGGGATTTATTCCGTAGTTTTTACTCATTCTTAACTGGTGTAGCTTCTTTAGTTTCTACTTCAGTTTTTTTAGGTTCAGCTTTAATAGCTTTTTTCTCTGCTTTAACCTTTTTAGCTTTTCTCTCTGCTTTTTCTTCCACAGATTTTTTAACAACTTTTGCCTTTTTAGGTTTGGTTGTTGCCTTTTTAGGTTTTTTAGCAATAATTTCAATTCCTAATTTTTTGAATGCTTTGATAATATCTTCTTGGGATGCTTTCTTTTTAATATCAATTGTTTCTTTTAATGGTTCTAAATGAGTTAGGTTACATTTTCTTCTTCTTGTAAGTCCATCAATTAGAACATAGTTATTTTCTAGAACGTCAACAACAACACATTTTTTACCAGCATCTCTACCAGCAATTTTTACACATAATCTTCCTACTTCAAACATTTTTTCCTCCGGTTTCCAATTTAATGGGAGGTGTTGCCACTTCTCCTGGAAACTTTACTTATTTTTTTATATTTTCCTTGATTCTGATTCTTGTACATTTAGAACAAAGTTCTCCACCATAAGGCCTTTCTGGTCTTTTGTGTGTTTTTGGTGTATTTTTTGCTTTATTAGCAGTTAATCTTGGAACTCCTTGAAGTTTAACACCACAATCTGCACATTTAGCTGCAGATGGTTTTCTTTGTTCGTAAAAAACCTTAGTTTTTGAGATAACTCTCTTAAAAACCCTTCTGAATGATCTTGATTTTGTTTTTCCTGGTTGCATTTTATTTACCTGTATTATTTGTATTAAAGTTCTGATTTGGTTTATAAAGGTTTCTATTAATGGATTCTATTAATAGTCTATTATTAAGTTTCATTAATTTTATATATCTATTTCTTTCTTTTGGTTATATGGATGAAAAAATTATTGTTAGGGAAGGGGATATAGAGGGGGCAGTTAAGGTTAATTCAACCATTAGGGAGTTTGGTGAGTCTTATTCTAAAGGGTATTTTGAAGAGAGATATAAGGGGGAGGAACATTTGGTTATTGTGGCATACATTAATAATTTACCAGTGGGATATATTGTAAGTTATGATAGGTTTGACGATGGTTCTTTTTATTGTTGGATGGCTGGAGTAAATCCGGAATTTAGAAAGAAGGGAATTTTAAAAGAATTAATGAGTTATCAAGATAAATGGGCAAGAGATAATGGATATACCTCAATTAAAATTAAAACAAGGAACAATAGGCGAGAAATGTTGTCTTATTTGATTAAATATGGATTCTTGTTTGTGGAAGTTGTTAAATCTCCAAATATTGAAGATAATAGAATTTTACTTGAGAAACCACTTATTTGATTATTAATTAGCTTTATATATTTCTTTTAGTTTGATGATTTATGATAGAATTAACACATAGGTTTATGATCTCCCAGATCCTTATGTTTATCGCTATGGGCCTTGATTTTTTAAGTTTTCAATACAAAAAGAGGGAATATACATTTTTATGTCTAATTATTTCAGCAAGTCTAACTAGTGCACATTATTTTTTATTAAATAAAATTGCTGCAGGTATAATTGTCTTTATTTCAGTTTTAAGATTTATAACTTGTTATTTTACTACAAATAAGAAATTTTTATGGGCATTTATAGCCTTAAATACCGCTTCTTTATTATTTACATATACGGAAATTTATGATTTAATTATTTATGTAGGGTTATTGGCATTTATAGTTGGAAGTTTCCAAAAAGATAACAGGTTAATGAGAAAACAAATGATGGTAGGAACTGCCATATGTATCATATATAATATATTGATATTTTCACCGATGGGAATTATTGCAGGGTGCTTTTTTTTGATAAGTAATTTTATTGGATATTATAGGCATTATATTAAAGGCAATTCTTAGATTAATTAGCTTTATATATTTCTTTTAGTTTGCTAATTTTATGAAATTGAATAAAGAATTTTATCTTGGTAATGTTTTGGATAAGGGCAAGGATTTGTTAGGTAAGATTTTAGTTCATAATTCTAAATGTGGGGAGATTAAAGTATTAATTACAGATGTTGAGATATATCCTGCAAATGTTGAAGAAGTAGGCCATGGCACAAAAAGAACACCCAGGACAGAAATATTATTTAGTGAGGGAGGATTTGCATATGTTTATTCTATTTATGGTATACATAACTGTTTTGCAATAGTTTTTGGTAAAAAAGGTTGCCCAGATGAGGTTTTAATTAGGGGGGCTTACCCATTAGAAGGAATTGATTTAATGAAGAAGAATTATGGTAAAGTAGTTAGAGATATAAGAGATTTAACAAATTCCCCTGCTAAGTTATGTAAATCTTTAGGTGTTGATAAGATTTTTTATGGTGAAGATTTAACTGGAAATAGATTATATTTAGAGGAGAATTATAATTTTGTGAGGTCTAAAGTAATAGCTACAACAAGGAAAGGGTTAAATAAGAATAAAAAAGGATTTGATAACAAGTATAGATTTTATTTAGAATTAAAAGGGATTAATTAAGCTAATTTGAGGAACTTTCTGAGTGTGATGCTGAAGATTAATGAGAATATGATATATGTGCCTAACCAGCCCAACTTAATAAATCCTAAATTAAGGACTTTTAGTTTTTCATTACTAATCATAGTAGATTTTAGGACAGAATTTTTAATTGGTTGTATTGGTTCTGCATAATCTAATTTATCAGAAATAATTACATTTTGAGTGTATTTCTGCTCACCAAATCCATATTCTATGAGGTAATCGCCTTGTTTCCCTTTTAATGTCCAACTTGCTTGGTTATTAAGTACTGTTTGGTCTGGTTCACTTATCAATTCAAGGCCGTCTGGAACTGTTAATGTTACATCACCTATATAATCTTTGAATTCAGTTGTAGCCATGAATTGTTGTTCTGGCATAATTGGTAAATAACCAAGATGAGCATGCATCCATCCAAAGATAATAATCAAAGGGAGCATGGTAATTAAAGTAGGTTTAAAGCTATTCATCATATATTTCATATTTGTTTCCATAGCTTT
>JAGLOT010000050.1 GCA_023137655.1 Nanobdellota archaeon
TTGTAATACCATCTATTGCCCTAAATATTGCAGGATTATGTTCTTCTGTATGTGTTCTTTCAGCAGGATTCGCATAAGGACGCATATGGGGTAGTGGGGGGAATTGAGATTCTGCACCAACAATGATTTCTATTTCTGGATTAACAGGATTCTGACCTACAATAAATTCTAAATATTCTGACCAATCTCCTCTGCCTGTATTATTTACTGCCCTAGTTCTAATAACAATATTCTGACTAAAATCAAAATCATGATTTATTCTAAATGCATTTCTATTAGGGGTTGGAAATAAACCAATTCTTCTCCCTCTTCTTCCTACTCTACCTCTATGCCTAATTTCTACTTCTAAATTTTGGATTCTTTCAGAAGTCCATCTTTCTGCATCTATTCTGAATTGAATAATAATTCTAGCATTTGTTCTATTTATCCTACCATTTGCTAATCTTAAATATTCTGTAAATGCCGCTATACCTTCCAAAACATTTGGATTATTATACCTAATCCTTCCAGGACCTTCATTACCCTCTGGGGCATCACTTCCACCCCTTCCAGTTCCAGTGCCGCCAGTTCCAGTTTCCCTATTTCCGCCGCCAGCTAGATCCATGACCATACCAATTACTCCCCAAATTAAAAGAATAACTCCTATGGTGGTCAAAGATTCATAACCTGGGCCCATTAACATTCCTGAAACAAGGCATCCTGCGCCTAATGCCATTAATACTCTTGGCCATTTTTTCTGTGACTCTTGAACGTCTAAAGCTTTATAGATTGCAAGGAATGCGATTATTCCTAATAATATGCCCCCAAAAGGGCCTGCGAATGTAATCATTCTAGCAACAAAATCTCTTGGATTTGTTGTTAAAAATAATGAAAAATCTGTAAGAAATGCCATTCCAACAGCAAATAATTTTCTCTGTTTATCTTTGCCTTCAAAAACTTTGACTTTGCTTAATGATACATCTAGTGCAGCATAAACAACTATGAATAATAATATGAAGAATACGAATACTTGTGCATCTGAACTATTGAAAACTCCTTCTAGAAATTGTCCTAAATCTCCTAAAAAATCAACTACTGGATCAAATGTTAATGCAGAAACCGCTGGCATTAGCAGGAAAGAAAACATTAAAGCTAAGTAGATTAGTTTCTTATTCATCATTAATACACCTATTTTAGATTAATATATTCTTATAACTTTAAAAAGATTACTATAAATCATAAGAGGATAAAGGTAAATTTAGCAATATAGAACTGAATTAAATATTATTAAGAAATGTGAGATTAGTTAAATTTAACTTTATTTCCAATACTTTGGCCAGGCATTCCGCTTTCAAAAATAGCTCTAACAGCTCCACTATTACCATGTGGTGCTCGGATTTCTCCTTTAATTTCTTTCTTTTCTTTTCCAGGAGAGAACCATGAAATTGATTTGCCAACTAATTTGCTAGCTTTTTCTCTATTATCAACACCTTCTACGCCTATAATCATGTGATTTGGGTATGTTGTGTGTCTGTTTCTCCTAAAATTAAGTATTAAGCCTTCCATAGCGATTATGAAAAAATAGTTGATTTATAAGTCTTTCTATTATAAAACAAAATAGAATATAACTGGTAAAAGTAAGCAGCCCATTGCATGAGTTCTACTAATTCCAGATAGGGCAGGAATTATACCAATAAATGTTGCTATGAATAATATGAAAATGCCCAATGGGCCTGTTAATATTAAACTTAATATGAAAATTAATGAGATTATACTGATTACAACTATTTTGTAATTTACCTTACTTATGAATTTTGCAAATACTCTACCTATTTTTAATGCAATAAATACTGAAATAGATGCTGCAATTAATCCTATACATAAAAAAACAATTATTTCTTTTATTCCAAAATTTTCCATCAGTTGAGAAATTGCAACGATTGAGCCATTTCTTGCTTTGTTTAAAACATATAATGTTGCAATAGACATTGTAAAATTTGCTGTATTAATTGCACCAATTAAAACTAGGAATGCTGGTTCTTTCAAATCTTTTGTTATTTGCATTGCAATTATTGCTGCCTGGGCAGAACCTAAACCAGGAAATATTGCTGTAAGCATTCCTGAAAATTGCCCTGAACTAATTGCTTTTAGGGAATCCTTTAGATTTATGTTGATAGTTTTGCTATCCTCTTGTTTTGGAATTTTATTTTTTTCTTTTATTGAAATTAATAATGTGCTAATACCAAATATTCCTGATAACATTGGAAATAATGGATTCTGCATGTTAAAATTAAAAACTACCAATCCAAAAAATCCTGAAAGGATGAAAATGAAGGTTGCTAGAAGTTTATTTTTCTCTCTTAATAGCATGAATAGAACAACCACAATTAAGATATAACCAATATAATTTTTAATTAATGGATAAATGGTATGTATGAACGGCAGGATGAAAATGAATAAAATAGCACTTAATATTATTGCACCTAGAGAACCAATTAATGTTAATTTCAATGCTTCTAATCCTTTTCCATTTAGTAAATATCTGTGACCTGGTAAAACTCCTAAAGCTTGTGCTGAATCCGGAGCCCCTAGAAATATTGAGGGTATTGAATCTAGAAAAGAATGAGTTATGGACATTGCAATAATGAAAACAATTAATGAATAAACATTGAAATGAGTTAGTAAAAATGGACTTGTGCTTAATATTAAAACAGATATTAGGTTTATGTGAATGCCTGGAATTATGCCTGTGAAGATTCCTGCACAAATTCCAAATAATGTGAAAATTAGTATTTGAAAAATCATTAATTTATTTTAGTTTTAATGTTAATAAGAAGTTTGTAGGAATTTCCGGAAGGTTTTCGGTTTAATTAAAATTATTGTTTATCTTTAAATAACTACTTATTAGTAATAATTATTCGAAATGTTTATAAAGTTCTGTTTTCCACTCGTTTATATGGGTTTAGGCAAACTTTTTGAAAGAAAAAGTGTAAAAGTAACTAATTTAGAATTCAATTCAGATGTGACTATGTCTCCTGAATTAGAAAGGGTAATTGAAGAAACATTAAATTGGGAGCATAAACCTCATCTTCTTACGTCTGGAAGAAGTGCTTATCTTCTTCTTGATGAATTAGGTCTTGGTTCTGTTGGTTATAATGGAATTTCATCTTCTTGCTTAAAAATAAAAGGATTGGGTAATGTTAAAGAAAAAAGGGGCAAACTCGTAATTGAAGCCCCTGGAAAAGGAGATTATATTTCTGGCTCCAAGGGTCATTTTAGAGGACACGTAGTTCATACAGGAACTGATGCTGAAGGTAATATCATCCCAATATTTGATCGTGCAAGAATCAAAGGTGGTATGAAAGTAAGTTATGCAAGAAATGAATATGAAATTACTAAGGGTGCAATTGAACAAGGAGTGCCTATGTCTATCCCTGTTGCATGGGGGAGTTTTGATAATAATTACAAGGGAGAACAACTTGGTTTTGTTGTATTAGGATCTAGAGATGATAGAGACAGGCGGATGAATTTAATATTAGAACTGTGTGAAAATTTAAATTCATTACCTGAAGAACATCAAAAACAAGTTCCTGGAATGCTAAAAAATCTAAGAAGGGAACAAGGAAGGTCGCTTAGAAAATTTCATAAAGCTGGATATGCCAGACATGCAGGACATGATGGTAATTTTTCATATGATGAAAAAAGTAATGAAATGATTATTCTAGATACTGATTCAAGCATTGCTTTATCAAGTATTGATCTCAATGCTGTATTTATGACTCGTACATTAGATGTTATGAGTTCTTTAAGAGGTATTCATGGTGCCATATGTAGGGGTTTTGTGCATACGGATTTAAATGTGGATGACATGAGAAATCAATATTTCTCTTTTCTTGAAGGTTATTTTTGTAATATAGGTAATAAAGGTGGAAAATTAAGAACAATCACAAATAGATTGTGGGATGAAGCAAATAATGAGTATGCCAAAAAGGGGATAATGGAAATGAACATTATGAGGGAGAGTATTAGTAATTCAAAAGGAAATTATTCAAAATTAATAAAAGAGGTGGCTAAACTGGAGGAATCACAATTTCGAGATTATATTCACCTTAGAATGTCTTTTACTGTTTTTGCAATCGATGCTATTTTTAATGTAATGCAATCTGAATTAAAAAGAGAGGGGATATCTCCGCCTTATAGAAGAAAAGAATTACAGCATCATCTAAGCCTATATGTTGATAAGTTTATGGGGATGAGGCAAGAATATATGAATTCAAATCCTCATTTAAGGTTTGATGAAAATCCTTTTGAGATTGGACTTTTAGCTAAATTAAATATAAAAAATTAATTCAGGTATTGTTCTAATAGTTCTTTGAATAATTTAGGAACTAATTTCATTTGCCCTGGTTTTGCAACATAAGCAATTCTCATTTGAGTTCTGCCAGGATTGTTTTCTTTTACATTATAAAAACCAGCCATTGGTGAAACCAATAAAGTATAATCTTCTCCATCAACATTTATTTTTCCTTGAGTTGCACAATATTCTACAAATTTTACAGCATCAAAGTTTTCATCCACAATATTCCTTACATCTACAACAGAATAGATTGAAGCGTCTGGGCTTGAGATTATTATATTTGGTAATACTTCTTTCATTTCTTTTGTTAACTCTTGCAACATTGCCCAATAATATACCCTTTGTTTCTTATACCATTCTTGTAAATCATCATGGGTTTCATGAGCTAATGCACCAAAAATATATTGGCCAATTACACTTGGGCATAAATCTGCTGTATGTTCTGCAATAGCCTTATGGTGAAATTCTTCATTATCTGTAACTAATGCACCAATTCTTAAACCGCAGGCATTCCAAACTTTTGATGATGTTTCAATGCTGATTCTTCTTCCCTCTATGCCTGGAATTTCCTCATCTGTTAATCCCCAAATGCTTACAGTACTATGGTCAACATAATGTAATTCTCTATAGGCTTCATCACTGATTAACCAAAGATTATATTTAACACATAATCTTGCTAAATCTACTAAAGATTTGTGATTATAGAAATGTCCTGTTGGATTATCATAAGGGATAACAACAATTGCCCCTGGATTATTTGTTTTAATTGAATTTTCAATTTCTTCTAATGATGGTAAAGTAAATTTTCCATTTTCTTGTAAATGTCTTGTAATGCTGACTGTTTTTCTCCCAATTCTTTTAGCTAAAGCAGTATAATTTGTATATGCTGCATCAATTAATAATAATGGGCTATTGTCAGTTCCTGCCGCACCACAAACACCAATTATAAAGAGTTCCATTGCCTGTGAACCACCATTTGTGATTTGACTGTATAATCCTTCTGTCTTAAATCCA
>JAGLOT010000051.1 GCA_023137655.1 Nanobdellota archaeon
ATCAAAATGAATAACAAAAAAGCGATAGCTGGGCCAGTAGTTGATTTTTGGGCCATAGTAATTTATATCACTTTAATTGTATTCTTCTTAATTGCATTTAGTATATTGGGTGGATGTGATGATTCATATGAAACAGGAGTTGTTCAAAATCAAGGGGCTCAAACAACTACCCAAAATATATTACTTAACTTTTTAGAAATTCCAATATCTGACATATCAGAAGATATTACTTATGAACCAAATATGGCGGATTTAATTTTACTTGCATGGACTGATGATTCATATGAAACTAAAATTAATACAGTTTCATCAAATTATATTGGAAGATTATATAGGAACTATAAACTAAAAATAACATATCCAAATAATCAAGAAAAAGAATATGGTTTTACTGAAGTAGAATTTAGGGCTGGCGGAAACCCCATGCAAACCTATGCTAATAATATAATTCAATTTTCATCCCCTCCTGCAGTCTTAATTGATGACCCAGATAAATTAAAATCAGACACAGTAAAAGTTTCGGCAATAATACCCACATATTTAAATTCTTACATTAATGTAGAATTGGAAATTTACAAATACTTAGAAACGCCATTATATTATCATATATTTTTTAGACAATATTTGCCTAATTATTATATATTAGCAGGAGAGCATGAAGACCAAGCATATTCAACTCAAAGTTCTAACCAAAATCCAAGTACATCAACTTCTATAGAATCCGCAGTAAGTATAGACCCTTCAGCACAAGAAGGGGATGAAGAAATGCCTGGTGCGCCAAGAGTAATAGCTGTAGGGGAAACAAATGATTATAGTAACCCATATGCTGTGAGTAATTAAAATGAGAAAACTAAACAAAAACAAAAAAGGAATAATGTTTTTCACCCTAATCATAGCTTTAGCTGCAGTTTCAATATTAACATTAGTATTAATTAATTATGCATCAAGGCCTGCCCAATCATTAGAAGAATCCATGGGGATTAAACAATATGGAATCATTCAAAATACATTAAGCTCTATGGAAATCACATTTAATCTAAAACAAGTTTCTAAATATGCCCTAGAAGGCACACTAAAAAAATCATTCAAAACCTTAAAACTGTCAGAAAATTCACCTTGCCAAAAATATTGTAATGTGCAGATGATAAATACTGAAACAGAATTTTGCAAACCAGACTATGAATCCAGTTTAGCAGAAAATATGAACCTAATTATTGATTCAAGAACTAATGGTTTGGAAAATACATATGATGTAGAAATACCTGAAAACAACTACATTCTTTCAATATTTAATAATAGTATTTCCTTCATCGCAAAAGAGTCAGTGCAACACACATCAAATAATTTAAACTATTCTTTCCTTCCTTCTTTTGAAATTAAATCAGAACAAGAGATTATTGAAACAAATATATTATTAGAAAAGGTGATTCAATTAAACCAAACATGTAAAAACCAACCATTATCTTGTATTCAAACATGGCTTAATGAAAATTCCGAATTCACAGTCATGCATGGGCTATACAGCACAGACTGTACCAATTTAGACCCCGAGAATCTAAAGTATCATATTTTTAATTATGATAATAATCTTGCAGATACAGACTTTGCAATTTTTATAGATTCTGATATATTAAATTCAGGAGAACAAGAAGAATTAATAGTGCAACAAGGAACAAATCATACATTCCAAGATTCAAATGGTGAAGAACACACATTAACAATAACTTCATTATTAGCAAACCAAATTGAAGGAACTATAGAAAGTGAACCAACACCTTTCCTATTAAAACTTGGAAATACTTCATTATATGATATAACCCAAGATAACACCTATGATATTTACATTTCTTTTGAAGAATCAATTTCAGAAACAGAAGCCAAATTAATCTTTATGGTATTTGATAAGCCACCAGAATTAGGATATTTAATTGAAGAATATCTTCCTTTTATTGATACTGGATCAGAAGATAATTATGAAAATTCAATGGATGGCTCATTAATGCAAATTGCTGCAAATATAATTAAAGCATTTGAAGGAATTCCAAATAATGGATGTACATATATTTGCCCAGCTGGATACCCTACAATTGGTTATGGGCATTTACTAGTTCCAGGAGATGGATTTGATGATGATAGTTGCTTAACAGAAGAAGAAGCAGTGGATTTACTTGCAGAAGAAATTGGGACCGAATATTATCCCCAGATGGTTAATGCACTTGATAATAGGGGTTTAGACAAAGATGATTTTAACAAATATCAGTTAGCAGCAATGACTAGTTATGTATATAATCTTGGTTGGGGTGTTATAAATACCTATAGTTGGGTTGATGATTATAAAAATGGAGATTTAGTTAGTGTAGAAACTAAATGGAAATTATCTGATAAGGCAGGAGGTTGCCCATTAGCAGGATTGGCAAGAAGAAGATTTTCAGAATGGGAACTATTTTCAACTGGCTTATGGAGCGAACAACCAGAAGGATGGCAAGAATACTATAACGGTAGAAAAGCCCAATATCCAGAATGTTCTTAATCACTTATTTAGTTATTTTTAAGAGAAATCTTTTTAAATCTAAAACAATATCTTAATTATAAGGGGTGTGGAGTACCATAGAATGTTCAACCCCTTTAAAACATCAATATTCTTATCGTCCTTAGCATTACTATTTTCCCCAATTATATCTTGCATATCAAATCAAGAAGTAATCTATGAAAGGATCACTTCACAAACATTAGAAGAAGTAATCAAACCAACACAAGAACCTCCCAATAAACCCTACAAGGTATATGAATCTATGCTAGCAAGAGAAACAGAGTCTTCTATGGAAACCTTCTTTCAATATCACGAACTTTATCCATCAATCCCAGATTCTGGTTTAATCTTAATAGTTTCAAATATTCCCTATGAGGCACAAGAAGGAGAACCTGGGTTGGGAAAATATGCTTATGATTTAGATGGATTTTATCAAGATACAAGAAACATTGCACCACAAGTACAAGGCACATTAATCAGATATAATTTTTCAAAAGGGCAAAAATATGAAGAAATACTAACTTTACCTTTGATGGGGGCCAGAGAGGGTTTTGGCTATAGAAATAACTCACATCAAACACCTGCAGGCGTGTATAGATTAAAACTCCTTGAATTGGGGTCTCCAGGGCAGTATTGGAATCGTAATTCAGATATGACTTCAGCAATATTTGAATTTCACAATATTTTGGATGAGCATAATAGGCCCACATATCATGAAACTTCTGGATGGAATGATCCAAGTGAAGCCGGAAGAGGAATTAAGTTTCATGGACCCAATGAATCAAAGGTTGGTGAAGATGGTTTGGGGTCTGGGGGATGTATTCGTGGATACCCTAGTTTAGTGTCCAAGATAGGACATTTAGTTAATCTTTTATCTCGAGGAGAATTTGATGAGGAAGAATTTGTACAATTTCCAGTTTATATATATGTAAATGCCCCATTTGATGAATATACCGAAAGACATCAACAAATAATGAGGATAAAGACTCAACCACCATCAGAACAGTAAATTTACGTAAATCTAACCACAAAATATAAAAACAAAGCTTAAAACTATAAACTAAAATGATAAACTTACCATACGAAAAAATAGTTGAAAAAATCAAAGAAAACTCATCATTATCAGAAGAAGAAATAAGCACCAGAATTGACCAGAAACTCAAACAATTATCTGGCTTAATTTCTAAAGAGGGCGCTGCCCACATCCTAGCAAATGAACTAGGCATAAAACTATTTGAATTATCTAAAAAAAACCTCAAAATTAAAGACGTTCTAGAGGGTATGAGGGACATAGAACTCGCAGGTAAGGTTCAACAAATTTACGATGTTAGAGAATTTAATAGTGAAAGAGGTCCTGGTAAGGTGGGCTCATTCGTTATTGCAGATGAAACTGGGAGCATAAGAATTACCTGCTGGCATTCACAAACTGAAACAATTCCCAAACTTGTTACAGATTTAACTATTAAAATTATTGGTGGATATGTAAGGGCAAATAATGGAAAAACAGAAGTCCACTTAAACGATAAAAGTAAGGTTCTTTTCAATCCAAAAGATGTAACAATTGGCGAAGTTAAATCCTTTTCAGCAGCAAGAAAGAAATTAGTAGAATTAACAGAAGAAGATAGCAATGTAGAAGTTCTCGCAACCATTGTACAAGTATTTGATCCAAGATTCTTCGAAGTCTGCCCAGAATGTAGAAAAAGAGCAAGACCAAGAGAAGATGCATACTTTTGTGAAGAACACGGAAAAGTAAGTCCAAATTATTCATATGTTATGAATGTTCTATTAGATGATGGTACAGAAACAACCAGAACTACATTCTTTAGTTCACAAATGGAAAGACTTCTTAATAAGACAAAAGAACAAGTCCTTTTATTCAGAGAAAATGCAGAAGCTTTTGAAGATTTAAAATTAGAACTCCTCGGAAAAACAATCAAAGTAATCGGAAAAGTAAGAAGAAATGAAATGTTTGATAGATTAGAATTAAATGCAAATTTGGTTTTCCCAAATGTTGATCCTGCAGAAGAAATTAAGAAATTTTCAGCACTTAAGGTAGATGGCAAAACAGAACCTGCACAATTAAACACACAATCTAAACCTGCTGAAAAACCACCAGAATCAGTGGAAGTCAAACAACAAGCAGACGAAGAAGAAATCAAGGATATAGCGTTCAATAAGAATTAAGTAGGCATATAACCGTCATTTACACTGGACATTCTCGCATAACCTATTTAAATAGACTATTCTTTATAATTACTATTCTCTCCGCTTCTCTCGGGAAGTTGAAATAAAATGCGAAAGCAAGGAGGTGTTATTATGGAGAAAAATCAACCTGAAAAAAGGTTTAGTACCGGCGCAATAACCGCCACAATTTGGAAAAACAAGGGCCACTTAAAAACTGGTGAAGTCAACGAATATCATACAATCTCTATTCAGAGAGGGTATAAAGATAAAGAAGGCAAATGGAAATCTACTAATTCCTTAAGAATTAATGACCTACCAAAAGCTGCACTTGTTCTAAATAAGGCATATGAATATTTAATCCTTAGAGAACAAGACTCTTTCAAAGATGGTGAGGTAGACTTTTCTGAAGAGGAAATCGTTTATTGAATTTATGAATTGAATAAATTTTGAAGAATTCGTTCTTCTTGTTTTTTTATTTTTGAAAAAAATGAAAGACTTGAAGAATGGAGTATTCTTCTTGTTTTTTTATTTTTATTGAAAACTTTCCGGATATTTCTGGAAAATACTTATTAAACTAGATGCAAGACTAAGAAGAGGGCATAACTCCCTACAAAAGAAGA
>JAGLOT010000052.1 GCA_023137655.1 Nanobdellota archaeon
GAAAGGAATTATTATTAAAAGTCATAGTATGAAAGGTGTTTCTGAAGAAGCTCCTGAGGCATATAAGGAAGCTGAGAAAGTTGTTAATGTTATGCATGAGGCAGATATTGCAAGGAAAGTTGTAATGGTTAGGCCCTTGATTTGCATTAAAGGGTGATAAAATGGTAAGTAAACAAATTTTGAAATTAGTCAAAGAATATTGCAAGGAATTTATTGACAAAGATAAACCAGAACTTATTTTATTGACAGGTTCAGCTAATTTTATTTCAAATCCTGAAGATATAGATTTATGTGTTGTTGGAAAGTATGCAAAAAAAGATATTAAGATTTATTCTGATTTTAAAGCCATAACAAAATATTCAAAAGAATTTCAAAGTAATAAGTTTGAGATAGAGTACTTAGATTGGAGTTTAATCAAAAGAGATTTGAAAAGATTTAGTTTCCACAATTGGCATTTGAGAAATGCAACAATTATTTATGATAAAAATAATAAGTTTAAAGAATTAAAAATGAAATTATGTTTCTCAAAATCTGAACGAAAGGCAAAGATGTTTGCATTATTTGAACAAGCTTATGATTATCTTAATGATGCTAAAAGTTCAAAAAGAATACATCATGCAACTACGAAGAAAATGCTTCAATATAAATCCTTGAGCAGTATGATTGATTTAGTTTATTTGATAAATAATAAATTTATTCCTTCTGATAAGTGGAAGATATATTTTCTAAAGGATGTAGATTATAAGCCAGTTCATCTTACAGAAAAAAGATTATCCAATCTTAAATTAACAGATATGGAAAGATTATTAGATTCTATAGAAAGAGTTTTGATTAAAAAGAGACTTTTGAGTAAATCAGATTTTAAGATTATTAAAGGATAAAGTTATATGCATTGTCATGATGTGTAAAGGATATAAAGATAACTTTATTATTTTTTATTTGAAATTTTAGAATAAAGCTTTTCATAATGTGTGTTCTCCTTTCACCAAATAAACTATATTTTAATGGTTTATAATGCCCAGGATTGTCAAGGATTTGTTTCATTTTCTTTTTTAGAATAAATTCTAATTTTTTATTTTTCTTAGATGCTTTTTTAATTTCAGCAAGGCAAGAAGGAGTTATCTCTAATGAATACTTCATTTTATCTTTTTAAATAGTTCATCAACAGAATTAAATCTTATACCTTTTTCTTTTCTAATTTTCTGAAGTTTTTTAATATAAGAGGGCTTAAGTGGGAGTTCATCAACAGGATGCCAATCAACTTTTTCACAGAATTCATTATCTTTATCAGAAACTTTTCTGGTTTTCATAAACTTTTCAAATATTAATTTTTTCATTGCTTCTTCTTTGGATATTTCGCTCCAATTTACCCAAGAAAACCTTTTTAATTCAGCCCTTAAGTTTTCATCTATTGGCATTGTTATTGAAACCATTATATTTTCCTTTGATTTTTTAATATTTCAAATTTTTTCAATTCTTCAAGTCTTACAATTAATCTTTTCTTTAGATATTCAGTTAAGTTAATCTCTGGAAACTCGCTAAATTCTTGTTTTAATTCTCTTGGAATTGATATTGTAAATGTTGCCATTTTAATTTGTTTATATACAAAATTTAGTGTATATACTTAAATGTTTCTTTTTTGGCAACTGATTTGAAGTATATTCTGAGTTTAATAAATTTTTAGTAAGAAATTCCGGAAAATTTTCAAGATTATTAAATATTCAATATTTTTCTAAAAATTTGTTAAAACATAACCATTATAAATTGCCCTGAAATTGAAATGCTATGGCTGATAAATTAGATTATATTTTTGTATTAAAAGCATTAAGGGATATACCCTTTGGTGTGGGTAAAAAGTTATTGATTAATTATTTACAAGGTAAAACAGGTCATGAGTCCATACTTAAAAATAAATTAAATAAATTAAATTCTTTTGGTAGTTTGGCTTATGATGACGAAGAACTTGGAAGATTAATTAGTAATTTAATTCTAAATCATTTGATAAAACAAGTACCAATCCAAGGTAATAGATTTTGGAAAGTTATGGAACTTAGTAAAGAAGGTCATGAAGAAATAAATAATCCTAAATTGTATAAGAAGAAGATATCCTATAATATGGGATCCAAGACCACGGAGATTACAGAACAAGATAGACAATTGTTTACGGCATTTGGTAGTTTTTTGAATAAATATAATGATGAACAGAAAAAGGCCATTATTTGTAATAAGAATCATATTTTGTGTATAGCAGGTGCAGGATCTGGTAAGACTACAGTTTTAACCAAGAAGATTGAGTTTTTAGTTAATTATCAATCTGTAAATCCTAGAAAAATCCTTGCAATTACATTTACTCGAAAGGCAAAACAAGAGATGCAACATCGTTTGGAAAACTTTGATGATGTAGCTATTGAAACTTTTAATTCTTTTTGTGAGAAAGTTTTGAAAAGATATAATGATTTGATATATGATCGTCAGGTAATTATGATAAATTATAGGGATAAAATAAACATAATTAGGAGTGCGTTATCTAATCTTGGAATTAACATGGATTCTGCAATTAATCAATACTTTTCCATGAACCAGAAAAGAGGGAAAACTCAAGAACAATTGGCTAATATTTTTATGAATGATTGTTTTTTTGTGAGGGATTATTTAAAATCTAAAGAACAAAGCTCAGAGGATTTTGATACTAGTAATGCTGCAGCTAAATTAGTTTTTAGTGTTGGAAATTATATTGATGGCTATATGAAAAAACATGGTAAGAGAGATTTTACTGACCAAGTTATTGATACAATCAAGTTATTTGAAGAGAATGAAGAATTAATTCCTCAATATGATTACATCTTAGTTGATGAGTATCAAGATATTAATCCGTCACAAATAAAATTAATTGAATTATTGAATTCTGATTTTTTATTTTGTGTAGGGGATCCAAGGCAATCAATTTTTGGATGGCGAGGATCAAGTGTAAATTATATTTTGGATTTTGATAAGAAATATCCTGGTGCTGAGACTATAACTTTAACAAAAAATTATCGTTCAAATAAACATATAGTGGATTTAATTAATAAGTCCATTACAGAGATGGGTCTTTTAGATCTCGAATCTACTTTTGATGGTGAGAAAAATGTTAATCTTTTAGGTTTTAAATCTGAAGGAAATGAATTGAATTTTGTGATTGATAAAATTACTAATTCTGAATTACCAAGGGAAGAGATTTTTGTTCTTGCAAGAACTAATAGGCAATTAGCAGAATTATCTAATCAATTAAAGTTGGTGGGGATTAAACACATTGTTAAAAGTGACGAAATACGTCGGACTACTTCGGTGAAAAAAGGAGAAATAACTTTGGCCACTATACATGCAATTAAGGGTCTTGAAGCAGAAATGGTTTTTGTCATTGGTTGTACTTCTTTAAATTTTCCTTGCAGGGGAAGTGAGCATCCAGTAATTGATATGATTAAGATAAATGAATATGATAAGGAAGAAGAGGAAAAAAGATTGTTTTATGTGGCCATGAGTCGAGCTAAAAATCATTTATTTTTAACATATTATGGAAAGAAGCATACACATTTTATTAGTGATAGCATGTTAGATTTAATTGAGAAAGATTCAATCAAAGTTAGTGCAAATGATTCAAAATCATTGGGTAAAAATAATAAGTGTAAAGGTGCTTCAGGTAATTTACATAATAGATTAAAAGAATGGAGATATGATATTAGTTTAGATTTGGGGGTTCCTGCATTTATGATTATGCATGATAAAACATTGATTGATTTGGTTCAAAATACGCCTTCAACTAAACAAGAGTTAGAATCTATTCATGGTATGGGCCCTACAAAGATAATGAAATATGGTGATGAGTTACTTGATTTGATAAATAATATTTAGTTTTGAATGATAATAATAGTCGAAAAGTATTTAAATAAATCATTCGTTTGTTCTCTTATAAGGGCCTATGGTCTAGTGGCTATGACGTCCGCTTGACTTGCGGGAGATCCCCGGTTCGAGTCCGGGTAGGCCCATACCCTACAGTTTCGTCTGTAGGCTACGAAATTAGTATAGGGCACTCATTTCATTCGACCCTATCCCATAAAAAGAGGTTCAAAAGTGAAAAAACAATTCCCAATAATACTATTTATTGTTATAGTTATTTTAGCGTTTCTTGTTATTCAACCCTTTATTAAATCCTTATTATTTGCAGCAATTTTAGCCTATGTTTTCTACCCAGTTAAAACATTATTTAAGAAGAAAATAAAAAATAAAAACTTAACTGCAACTATCATTACGATTATAATTTTATTATTGGCAATTATTCCATCTGCTTTTGTTGCACAATCATTGGTAAAAGAATCATATTCAACTTATCTTTTTGCTAAACAAAGATTATTAAATTCAAATGTTTGTGAAAGTGGTGAAGGATTTATCTGTAATCAATGGAATAATTTTGAACAAAATGTTCTTGAAACAGAGATGAATCAATATATTAAATCTGGTTTAGAAAGCTTTTCGTCAAAAGCCATAACTGGAATTTATGATTTTATTAAAGGCATAGCTGAAAGTATGATGCAGATATTCATGTTTGTAATCTTGTTATTTTTCCTATTAAGGGATGGAGATGTTTTAATGAATAAAATATATAATTTAATTCCATTCAAGAAAAAAGATAGGGATGAAACAATAAAAGAAGTTTCAAATATGTTGTATGCTGTGGTTTATGGTTCTATTATGATTGCCTTAATTCAAGGGGCCTTAGCATTTATTGGATTTTGGTTATTTGGAATAAGCAATCCTTTTTTGTGGGGATTAATAGTTGTATTTGCAGCATTTGTTCCATTTTTAGGTGCAACACTTGCTTGGTTACCTATAACCTTAATCAATTTAGGTGATGCAGTACTTGGTGGAGAAAAAACAGCAATTTGGAAAGGGGTATTTTTATTCTTATATTGTTTAGTTATTGTATCTGGTATTGATGATGTTTTAAAGCCTAAGATAATTGGGCAAAGAAGTAAATTACATCCAGCATTAGTATTTTTAGGAGTAATTGGCGGATTATATTTAATGGGTCCAATAGGTGTTTTTATTGGTCCTGTAATTATGGCACTCTTTGTAGTGTTTATTAAAATTTATGAAAAAGGTGTGGTTAAAAAATGAAATTAAAAGTAAAAGATATGAACATTGGGACTGGCGGTCCTTTGGTAGCAATAATAAATCATAAAGATGCAAAATTATTTGATTTACATAATGGTAATAGAATTGAATTAAATACTGGTAGAAAAAAGGTAGTAGTTATTATTGATATTTC
>JAGLOT010000053.1 GCA_023137655.1 Nanobdellota archaeon
AAGAAATCAGAATAGAAGAAGTCTTTGAAGAAGGACAAATGCTTGATACTCATAGTGTATCAATCGGAAAAGGTTTCCAAGGCCCAATGAAAAGATTTGGTATCGCACTAAGATCCCACAAATCTGAAAAATCAAGAAGAAACCCAGGATCTTTAGGTCCATGGAAAGCACACGCACACATCATGTGGAGAGTTGCACACGCAGGACAAACTGGATATCATACCAGAACAGATTATAATAAAAAGATTATGCAAATTTCTCAAACTCCTGGAGACGTAAACCCAAAATCTGGAATCAGACACTATGGTTTAGTCCGGTCATCCTACATATTAATCAAAGGTTCAATACCTGGCCCTAAAAAAAGAGCTATTGTATTAACACCTGCAATAAGATCAAATAAACTTAAAACAGACAAACCAATCATTGAAAAAATAGTTAATTAAATCACAATCCAAAATGAACGTTAAAATAAAAACAATTAAAGGAACTGAAAAAGGAAGTATTGAACTCCCAAAACAATTTAATGAAGCTATTAGACCAGATATCATTAATAGGGCATTCAAAGCTTTCAGAAGTCATAACTTTCAACCATATGGTGCAGACCCAAGATCAGGTATGAAATGTACTGCATATTTATCCAAAAGAAGGCATAAATATAGAGGAACCTATGGTATTGGTTGGTCTAGAACTCCAAGAAAAATTGTATCCAGAAGAGGTACAAGAATTAATTATAGGGGTGCAGAAGCACCACAAACTGTTGGCGGAAGAAGAGCTCATCCACCAAAGGCAGATAAAAAATTCGCATTAAATATTAACAAGAAAGAAAAAAGATTTGCTATCAGATCAGCTATGACTGCTTCATTAAATCTCGAATTCCTAAAATTAAAAAATTACAAAGCACCAGAAGGGTATCCTTTTGTAATTGAAGATGCAATCCAAAACATTGCAAGAACAAAAGACCTTGAAAATGTATTATCCGACTTAAAAATTGAAACCTACTTAGCAAGAAAAATTAGAGCTGGTATGGGTAAATTAAGGGGAAGAAAATATGTTAGGAAAAAAGGCCCATTATTCGTAATTACAGATGAGTGTGAATTATTCAAATCTGCAAATAATCTAAACATTGATGTGGTTAAAGTAGAAAACTTAAATGTTAATCTACTTGCACCTGGTGGAGATCCTGGCAGAGTAACACTATTTACAGAAGGCGCAATCAAAAAATTAACAAAAGAAAATTTATTTTATGATAATCAAATTAAAAAATCAAAATCAACTGATGAGGTAAAACAATAAAATGGATTTACACGATGTAGTCAAATACCCTCTAGCAACAGAGAAGTCTTTGAAATTAATGGAGTCTGAAAATAAACTCATCTTTGTAGTTGATAGAAGAGCAAAAAAACCAGAAATTAAAGCAGCAATTGAAATGCTTTTCAAAGTTAAAATTACTAATGTAAACAGTTTTGTTTCAGTTAAAGGAGATAAAAGAGCATATGTTACTTTCTCACCTGAAACACCAGCTATTGATATAGCAACAAATTTAGGATTAATGGGATAGAAATAAAATGGGAAAAAGACTAATTTCACAAGCAAGAGGAAGGGGAGGACCTAGATATAGATCTCCAAAACACAAGTTTAAAGGTAAAACTAGTTATCCTTCTCAAGAAAATATTAAATGTGAAATTAAAGATTTAATTAGATGCCCAGCACATAATGCACCATTAGCAAAAATTGTAAAAGAAAATAATGAAATTATTCTAATTATCGCAGCAGAAGGAATTAAAGTAGGCACAAACCTAGAATATGGTTCTTCAGCAGCAATTAAACCTGGAAATATTATGAAATTAAAAGACATTCCAGAAGGTACTAAAATCTTTAACATTGAATCTCAACCGGGAGACAATGGAAAATTCTGTAAAGCAGCAGGAGCTTTTGCAAAAGTTATAGGCCAAGCAAAAAATAAAGTTACAGTACAATTCTCATCTAAAAAAATAAAAGAATTCCAAGAAAATTGCAGAGCAAGCATTGGAACAGTTGCTGGAAGTGGTATTACTGATAAACCAATCTTAAAAGCAGGAATTAACTATAGAAGATCACGAGCTAAAAATAGATTATACCCAAGTGTATCTGGTACTTCTATGAATGCAGTAGACCATCCATTTGGTGGTTCTAAGAGTACTCATAAGGGAAGGCCAACTGTTGTACCTCATGGTGCTCCACCTGGAAGAAAAGTTGGTAAGTTAAAGGCTAGAAGAACTGGTAGAAAAAAAGGTAGGCAAGAATAAAAATGGTAAAAAAAGAATTTGCATATAGAGGAAAATCATTAGAAGAATTACAAAAGCTAAGCATTCATGAATTTGCAGCTCTATTACCTTCAAGACAAAGAAGATCAATATTAAGGGGATTCACAGAAGAACAAAAAATATTCCTTGAAAGATTAAGAAGTGGCAAAGAAGCAAAAACCCATTGTAGAGAATTAATAATTCTTCCAGAATTAGTTGGAAAAATGATTAAAGTTCATAATGGAAAAGACTTTGTTATGTTAAAACTTGAAGCAGAAATGATTGGTCACAGAATAGGTGAATTTTGTTTAACAAGAAAAAGAGTAACTCACAACTCACCAGGTGTCGGGGCAACAAGATCAAGTTCCAATGTATCTGTAAGATAAAATTAAAATAAATAACTAAAAATAAAATGGATAGCAAAAATAAAAAGGAAAATTGTGCAAAAGCATATGGCTCAGGTTTACCTATTTCAACCAAACAAAGTATTGAAATATGTAGTTATATCAGAGGTAAAAACCTTGATAAAGCAATTAAAATGCTTCAGAGAGTCCTTGAAATGAAAGATGCTGTCCCTTACACAAGATTCAATAATGATATTGGACACAAACCAGGAATTGGTCCAGGAAGATATCCACAAAAATCAACAAAAGATATTTTGGGCTTATTAGAAAGTGTTAAAGCTAATGCATTAGCAAAAGGTCTTAACACAGATAATTTAGAAATTGTCAAATTAATTGCAAATAAAGCAAGTAGACCCTGGAGATATGGAAGACATAGAAGAAGGAAAGCAAAAAGAAGTCACGTTGAAGTTGTTGTTGAAGAAATTGAAAGAAAACCATCAAAAAAGAAAACAACAAAACCTGCTGAAAAACAACCTGAGAAAAAAGTAGAAGCTAAGGTTGAAGTTGCAGAAGTAAAATCAGAATCAAAAGAAATTAAAGCTGAGCCTGTTAAAGAAACAGAACCAGTTAAAGAAGAGACAAAAGTCGAAGAAAAAACTAATGAGGCTAAAAAAGAATGATTGAAAGAAAATTCATATCAAGGAACTTGAAAACATATTTAATAGATGAATACTTAGGTAAAAATCTTAAAAGAGTAGGTTTTAGTTGTGCTAAAGTGCAAAGAACCCCTCTTGGGGAAAAAGTAATCATATATGCTTCAAGACCTGGATTAATTGTTGGTAAAAAAGGAAGCAACATAAAAAAATTAACTATCGCATTAAAAAATAAATTTGGTTTAGAAAATCCTCAAATTGAAATCAGTGAAGTAGTAAATGTAAATTTAGATGCTCAAATTGTAGCTGAAAGAATTGCATCTTCATTAGAAAGATTTGGTGCAGGAAGATTCAAAAGCATTGGACATAGAGTTATTGAAGATGTTATGAATGCTGGTGCATTAGGTATTGAAATCATTATATCTGGAAAAATCCCTGGCGCAAGAGCTAAAAGTTGGAGATTTTATCAAGGATACTTAAAAAAGTGTGGAGATATCGCGCTTACAGGAGTTAATGTTGCAAAGAAAGTTGCCAAATTAAAGACAGGTGTTGTTGGAATAAAAGTCAGCATAATGCCTCCAGGTACAATATTGCCCGATCATATGGAATTAAGAGAAGAGAAGGAGGAAGTTATAGAAGAAGTTAAGGAAAACCCCGAGGGGGAAGAAGAAAAAGAAGCTACTAAGGAAGAAGTTAAGGAAGAAAATAAATCAGAAGTTAAGGAAACCCCTGCACCAGAAAAAGAAGATAAGAAGAACAAGGAATAATCAAGATGGTAAAGAAAAAAGACCTGAAAAACATGGGCAATGAAGAAATTGAAAAGACCTTAAAAGAGTTAAAGATGGAACTGATAAAGGCAAACTCCCAGGTTGCTTCAGGCAGTGCTCCAAAGAATCCAGGTCAGATAAGACAAATTAAGAAAACCATTGCAAGAATAATTACAATCCAAAAAGAAAAAAGTGTAGACAAAAAAACCAAGGAGGAAGGAAAAAAGGATGAGTGAAATTTGCTCAACTTGCGGTTTGCCAAAAGAACTTTGCGTATGTGAAACAATCGCAAAAGAGAGCCAGGAAATAACCCTGTCTATCGAAAACAAGAAGTTCGGCAAAGCATACACAGTGATAAGAGGAATAGACGAAAAAGAAATTGATATCAGCGACCTGACGAAAAAACTTAAGTCAAAGCTTGCATGTGGCGGAACAGCCAAAGAAGGTAAGATTGAATTGCAGGGAAATCATCTGCAAAAAACCAAAGAAATGCTGCTTGAACTGGGTTTTTCACCTGATACGATCGTCATTAAGCAACAAGCAAGAAGAAGATAGGAAGGGAACATTGAAGAGATGTTGACCGAGAGACATACATGATAATAAAATATAACAAGAAAATTATTAACAATTAAAAAATCAAGATTATTTGGTGAAAATATGAAAGGAAAAAATATCGGAATGGGCGTAACTGCTCCCAAGAAAAGTTGTGAGGACCCTAAGTGCCCTTTCCATGGAGAATTGAAAGTAAGAGGAAAGGTTTTTGTAGGTACAATTATCGCTGCAAAGATGCAAAAAACAGCAACTGTTGAATGGAATAGAAGAGTATTATTACCTAAATATGAAAGATATACCAAGAAAAGGACAAGAGTCAAAGCAAGAAATCCTGACTGCATAAAAGCAGAAGAAGGTGACGTTGTAAAAATAATGGAATGCAGACCATTATGTAAGACTGTAAATTTTGTAATTATCGAAAATCTCGGAAAAGAGAAAGGCTTCAAGCAAAGGATGGAATCACTTGAAGAATCAAAGAAGAGTGTTAAAGAAGACGCGGAAGAAAAATCTACACCAATTAAAACTGTCCTGACCAATTTAGATACTTCGGCGTCTGATAAAACAGATGTCACCTATTCCTCCATTAGCGGAATTTATACAGATAGTTTACCCTGGGCGGGAG
>JAGLOT010000054.1 GCA_023137655.1 Nanobdellota archaeon
AAATATCCAATTATTTCTATTGAAGATCCGTTCTCAGAAGATGACTGGGAATCATGGTCATATTTAACAAAAAAAGCTCCTGACTTGCAAATTGTTGGTGATGATTTACTTGTTACAAATTCAAAAAGAATAATCTCTGCATTAACCAATAATTCTTGCAATGCCTTATTATTAAAAGTAAATCAAATTGGAACTTTAACCGAAGCATTAGATGCTGCAAAACTTGCAATGGATAATGGTTGGAATGTAATGGTTTCTCACAGAAGTGGAGAGACCACAGATAACTTTATTGCAGATTTAGTTGTAGGTTTAGGCTCAGGCCAAATCAAATCAGGTGCCCCCTGTAGAGGCGAAAGACTTTCTAAATACAATCAATTACTGAGAATTGAGGAACAATTAGGCAAAAAAGCAAAGTATTCTGAATTTAAGGTTAAATAACTACTTTTTAGTTACAAAAACCAAAGCTTTAAATATTGTGAATTTCCGATTCCTATTTATGAGTATAAACCATTTTTATGATTTGAGTGTAGGCCATGATATTATCATGGGATCTGCAGATGTTGAAGAGTTAGCAGACTTAGGTAATGGGGAATCTTTAGAAGTAACTATGAAAACCCCACACAGTGCAAGATTAATAAAACATGTACTTATTTGTTTAGATGAACAACAAGAAGTTCCGTGGGATTCTCAAACAATAAGAGGTGGATATCAGGGGAATATCAGATCATTACAATTGACTACAAACCATGAGGGCATTCAAATGTTAGGCTCACAACACTCATGTAGTTACAATGGGTCAAATGGATGTAGAGTACACATACAAATTGATGATAACTTTTATGATTAAGGATTTCACTTCAATAATTTCTTTAGAATTCCTTCCTTTCCCTTCCAATCAAGAACTTCTTTCAATACTTGCTCAATACTATTAACAGGAATAATTTTTACCTTTCCAGCCTTATCAGAATCAATTATAATATCTTTTAAGTTTGATTTTGGAACAATCACCTTATTTATTCCAGATTCTATTGCTGCTTCAACTTTAGCACTAACCCCACCAATGGGTAATATCTCACCTCTAATGGATAGGGAACCAGTAATTGCATAATTTTGTTTAATTGGTATTTTCTTTAGAGCAGAAATAATAGATACTGCAATTGCAATGGATGCAGAATCACCTTCAACACCTTCATATGTTTGTAGGAACTGCACATAAATATCATAGTTTTTGAGGTCTTCACCAAAGTAGTTTTTAATTATAGCAGATACATTTTTTACAGCTTCTTTTGCAATTTCCCCTAGTTTTCCGGTTGCAATAATTTCTTTTTCTTTCCCACCGGGGGCTATAGCAGATTCAATAGGTAATAATATTCCGGACATTGCAGAACCAGAACCAATAACTGCTAATCCATTAATTCTCCCAATTTTCTTACCCTTAGTTAATATAACTTCATACTCTTTTTTCTTTTCAATATATTTATCAGCTATTTGTTGTTCCAATGTTCTTGCTATTTTTTTAGCTTTAATAACATGTTTTCTTTTTACAAATTTAGCCTTTTCTTCCTGAGCAATATCTCCGGCAGCCCTAACTAATCCACCCAATTCCCTTAATCTTAATGTTAGGTGATTTTTTCTATTGGCCATTCTTCTTGCAAGTTCAATTATTTCATCAACAGCTTCCTTAGAAAATGCTGGAATTTTTTTATCTTTTGCAATTTCCTGTGCAACAAATATTGCAATTTTACCCCTATTTTTTGGAGTATCAATCATAGTTTCATTCATATAAATTTCATAACCATAACCTCTAACTCTTGATCTTAAAGCAGGATGCATTTTACTAACAGTTTCAAGATTACCTGCGGCTACTAGAATAAAATTACATGGAACTGGTTCTGTTCTGACCATTGCACCAGCACTTCTTTCGGATTGGCCAGTAATTGAAAATTTCTTTTCTTGAATTGCGGTAAGCAATTCCTGTTGCGTTGCAGGATGTAAAGTTGCAACTTCATCTACAAATAATACACCCATGTTAGCTTTATGAATCATTCCAGCTACAACTCTTTCATGTGCAGGAGTTCCTAATCCCCCACTTTGGAATGGATCGTGTAATACATCACCTAGTAATGCCCCTGCATGTGCCCCAGTTGCATCATAGAATGGTGATTTCTTAACCTTAAAATTATCAACAATAACTTTTGGACCATGGGCTTTTTTATTTCCACCCATTCTTTGTCCCAGTTGCATAAAGAAAATAAATGCTGCAAGAAACATCATCCCACCAATAAAGAATGCTGCAAACATAATATCAGAACCATACTCTTTTCTGACCCACCATGGAGCAATCATTGCAAATATTGCAAGTGCAAAAATTAGAATATTTTGAGTTTTTAATGAGGATGTAGATTCTGCTTTAGTCTTAATACTTAATGCCCTACCTTTACCAGCAGGCATTTCCCTAATCAAAGGTTTGTGTTCATCATTTGGATTATAGAATGAAATAAGATCTTTTAATTTTTCCTTAGGTAGTAATTCTGCTAATCCTAAACCAAGCATACTTTTACCTGTTCCAGGTTCACCTATTAATAGAACGTGCCTTCTTTGTGCTGCAGCTTTTTTAATTATTTCAACTGCTTCATCTTGTCCAATAACTTGATCAATTATCTTTTTTGGATATTTTATATCTTTAGTTGTCTTGAAAGCCATAGACCATTACCACCTCTTATCATTAGTTTAATGAGTTATATATAAGTTTTGTTTTTTTGAGTTTTCATATATTTGCCCTGATAAATTAAATAATAAACAAAACCAATTCCAGAAACAATAAACAGGAAAGCAAATGCTTCAGCCATTGAGGATATTTTTGTGATATATCCAAATATTGGAAAACAAATAGCGATAACCAATTTATTAAACATATTTCTAATGGATAATATTGTTGCCCTATGAGTTTCTTTTATGTGCCTATTCATGTAATAATCAATTATCACAATATTTAAACTTCTAATTGGATATACTAGAAGTAAACTTAAAATTCCAAAATAAGGGATTAAAAATATTAAAGGAAACACCCCTGCAAAGGATAAACCATAAAGCAAAGAAAGTGTTTTCTTTTCTCCAAATTTTTCCTCTAAATAATGGGCCTTTTTTGCACCTAATGCTTGTAGAACATTTCCAGTAAATGAAAAAATTCCTATGAGTACGATTGGAATTTTAATTATTTCAAGATATGCAGATGAAATTGAAAGAATAATCCACGGAATCATCATTAAAAAAGATGAATGGATGGTGATTAATTTAGTATATTTATTTTTGATAAAATATGACAACCCCTCCTTCATATGTTTTATCTGATTCTTTATTGTTAATTTTTTATTGGGCACAAATACTTCATGTAAGTAAAATGTTAATATAAGGGCAAATAGTGTGAAAGGTATTGAAAGAAAAGCAGGATATTTGGGATTTAATGTAAATAAATATGCCCCAAAAATAAAAACACAGGCCTTAACAATATTGGTTATAAAATGAAGTTTTCCAAATATTTTTTTATATTCTTTTTCTCTTTTTAATTTCTTTAAACTTTCATAAAGTAATGCAGATTGGGTACCCGAAACAAGACTTCCTGCAATACCGCACAAGATTTTTGCAATAAGGAATGGCCAGAAACCATTAAAGAATGCAAGAATTATTAATTCAATTAAGAAAAGGACATAAGCAATCAATAAACTCCATTTCCTACCTAAAATATCTGAGAATACGCCTGATGGAATTTCAAGCAAAAGGATTACTAATGCATAAATGCCCATAATAATTCCGAATTGTTCTAATGGGACTTGACTTGCAATATAAAAAAGTGCTAGAACAGGTATAAAGAATCTCGCCCACCCTAAACTTCCAATAGCATAAAGTAAATTAATATTTCTTTCCAACAGTAAAGAACTTATCTTTTTTGGCTTCTTCCGCAAATCTTTCATATTTTTCTAACTAAACTTTATTAAGTATTTTAATATACCTTTTCTATGCAGGAAAAAACACTTTTACAAACCGCATTAATTGTTGCAGTTCTTGGAGTAACAATATTATTCTTAATCTCAGGAAGAATAGATTTCAATAAAGAATCTTTACTAAATGCAGAAGGTGGAGATTCAGTTATACTAACAGGAAAAATAACAGAAATAGCCAAAGGAAATAAATTCACAAAAATAACTATAACTTACCAAGAAACAGTAGATATAATTGTTTTTGAAAATATAAATTTAACAGAAAATAATATTATAGAAGTAGTAGGAACAAAAAATAAAAATAAAGAAATAATAGCAGAAAAAATTAAAATTTCTTATTTGCACAATTAAATATCTTTTCAATTGAAACATCAGCACAACTTATTTCAGTTTCCATTGTGGATGTATCTTGATGTGCTTTTTTGTTTTCCTTTTTAGGGGATTTTTTAATTGTGGTTTGAGATTTACATGCATTCATTCTTTTTTCAAGCTCATTATAATTCGCAATCATCTTATTCATCTTTTCAACAACTTGATTTACTAAATTTGCTTGATCATTAAGCTTAGTATTCATAATTCTTTCAAGGGCATCAATTGTTTCCTTTAATTTCTGAATATTATGTTGCATAATCTCTTCATTTTTATGAAGAATTTTGAATTCTTCTTCTTTATGAAGTTTCTTTAAATCTTCATTTTTATTTTCATTGTCACTTTTGCTTTCTAAAGATCTTAAAGAATCATTTTGATTAGTGTTCATTCTTTCAGGAGCCTTATTAATTGATTCCCAGTTTTCTTTCTGGAGAATATTTTTTAGTGCGTGATTTCTATCCATTTTAAAAAATAATAGTTTGCATTATTTATATAATTTTCTTTTAATATAGTCTATATTACCAATAAATTTAATAATAACAATAAAGCACTTAATTAAAATTTCTAGAGGGGATTTAATGAAAGCAGAATTATCAAACCATTTTCAACTAAGAAAACCATCTGCAATAAGGATGGCGCAAATAAAATTTGCAGAAAGAACTGATGATGTTAAAGCAATTAATACTGCAATAGGCAATGTTTCTTTGCCAATGCATCCAGCAATGCA
>JAGLOT010000055.1 GCA_023137655.1 Nanobdellota archaeon
ATTCCTAGATTATTTTGAAGATATTGAATTTGAATTACCAGGATTTGATTCCAACCAAGAAGACTTACCAAAAGATATTTCACCAAGAGATTTCATAATCCGGCAGTTACCAAATCTTAGCCTAGAAAAACAATCAAGAAAAGCATTTGTTAATCCCACAGATATTCAAATCTCAAAATTATATGACGATAAACTAAATAAAGGAAAAAAGCTAATAAAAATTGCATTTACCTTACCCAAAGGGTCCTATGCAACTATGTTCATAAAAGCACTATTTGATTAGATTAACTTTACTGGTTTAAAGAAAGTTTTTCTTTTTCTTTTTCAAAAATGTTTCCAATAGGTTTATTTGCATCAATTCTTAAGAAATTGCCTTTATTTTTATAAAAGTTAATCAAAGGTTCTGTTTTGTCCTTGTAAACCTTGAGTCTACTTTTTACAATTTCTTCATGATCATCTTTTCTTTGAAACAAAACACCATTACATTTATCACAAATTCCTTCTTTTTTTGGTTGATTATAGTGGGTATGGAAGATTGCCCCACAATCCATACAAACTCTCCGTCCACTAATCCTCTTAATTAGTTCTTCATCTGGACATTCAAAAGAAACTACATAATCAATCTCAGTTATTTTTTCAAGTGCTTCTGCTTGTTTTATATCTCTTGGAAATCCATCCAGAATGAACCCATTAACACAATCTTCTACTTGAATTCTATTTTTAATAAGTCCAATAACAATTTCATCGGAAACCAAATTACCAGATTTTAATATTCCATCTAATTCTTTTCCAAGTTTACTACCTTTAGCAACTTCAGCCCTTAATAAATCACCTGTACTGATTTGGGGGATTTCATATTCCTTACTAATCATTTTAGCCTGAGTACCTTTTCCTGCACCAGGACCCCCCAACAATATCAACTTCACTTATTTTACCTCATTGAAATATTTACATTTACTGCAAAACAGTCCTTTTGATCTTCCAATGTCACGTTCAACTAAACCATAAGTATCCGGTGCGCCACACCAAGGACAGGTCTTTAATACATTTTTAGTTACCATAGTAAGAAAACACAATCCCATATTTATAAACTTTTTTAGAAAGTATAGAGAGCCCTAGGGGGGATTTGCACCCCCGACCTCGGGATTCCTTGAAAAAACTGATTTACAAGTCCCGCGCTCTGCTGACTAAGCTACCAGGGCATATATGATTTTCAGAAAAACATTTTGCTTTAAAAAGATTGCGGTTTCACTTTACATTTAAACTTCTTCGTTTACTCAGAATTATAAAGATTACGAAAACTTCACATTTAAAGAATCGTTGATTCTTTTAATAAAAAGAGTTGTTTCACCCATTAAAAGCCTACATAATCTATATTTACCTATATCTATTGAGGTTTAAATATGCCTTAATTGCATTCTTTAAAGCATGGGTATCAGATTTAATTTCAGATCTCCAACCCTTTACATATCCATTATAAAAGAATTTATTATATAATGATCTTAAAAAGAACATCATAGGTTTATTTTCCCACCTATGTTCCCAATCAGTCTTAAGAATACCATAGAATATAACCTTAACTTTTCCTTGATTCATAACAACATTATGGCCATCTTTTCTTACATTAACATCTTTAACTCCGTGCATTATGACCCTAACACTCAGATTCTTTTGAGCATAAGAAGTAATATCTTTCCAAGGTTCATACATAACTTCTATATGTTTTCCATCTGCCTTAACAACTTCTAAAGCCTTACTTTCCTTTTTATCATAATGCATCCTTTTAGTCCATTGATCTATTGTATCCAATAATTCACTAGCTCTAAAAATCCCTTCATAGGTAAGTGTCTCACCATTTACTACAAAATCTCTTTCTGCCATTTTGTTACTTTTTAAGTAACAAGTCTAAATAACTTGTTATTTTGATTATATTCCCCATAGGAGGATGTAACCTTGCCGAATTTCAAAAAATTCGGGTTGGTTGTATTAATTAATAATCATTACTCCTTTAAATTTTTTACCATCGATGTTCGTGGGCATTATTTTTAGATTCCATTTTTAATATTTCCCTTACACCTGCTTGTAACTTATAAGTTATATAATAAAGCCTATCTACCCAAACTGCGTTTCTTTCAGGCCTATGAACATATTGATCAACAAATTTCTTTAATTCAAATGCCAAGGGTCCGTTCTTCCAGATACCTTGCCAATCTGCCTTAACTTCTGCATAAAATTCCATTAAAATTCTACCCTTCCATAACTTTTTCTTTTTACCATTTTCAATGACTTCTACCCTTCTCATATCCCATGAATGAACTTCAATCGTAATAAAATATCTATAATAGGCATTAATTTTTCTATTACCTTTCCACTTTAATTCTTCTTCAATACCAATTTTAGTTCCTTCCTTATGCTTATAATCATCTTCATCAAATTCATATTTTCTTTCAGAAAACCATTCCATAACATACTTATAGACAGCATCCCAATCAAAAACACCCTTATATGCAATTCTAGCTACAGAATAACCATCAAAATTTTCATTTGCTGCATTTTTTGGAACTTTTTTTGGAGGTTGATAGACATTACTCACCTATACCACCTCTTGGGAAATAACCCCCTTCCGATTCATTAGTTCCAGTTCTTTGTATATCTAAAAAGTCTTTTAATGCGTTTTGGAATCTATAAGTTTCATAAATTAATTTTTTCTTTTCCCTACCAATATCATCTTTATATAATCTAAGCCTATACATAGTCTCAAAATGCTTTAGAATTGAATGGTTTGCCCACTTACCTTGCCAATCGGTTTCAACATGGGAATTTAATATAATTTCTACTTCGCCCCAATTAGTTTTATATTTTTCTTTGCCTTTCATAATTTCAACACTTCTTAACAGAATTACGTGTACATCGATATTAAGAACCCAACGAAGATATTCATTGACTTTTTGTTTAGGCCTCCAAGCCCACCAAATTTCAGTGCCACCGCCTGCAGCCTCATTGTGGCCCATAAATATTTCTGGAAAATCAGGATCATTTCTAGGCACCCATCCTTGTTGAACAATCCAGTCATACATAAAGTAATAAAGATTTTTCATATGAAAATTATTTTTAAATTTAATTCTTGCTCTTTTTACAGCAACAACTTTACTACTATACTTCGCACACATACAATTTTTAATCCAAAATCACTTTATAAACATTTCTTTTATCAAAAGATTTTTATAGTCTATTTTTATTCAAAATTCTATGTTAGTCGGAATTGTAGGAAAACCAAATTGTGGAAAAAGTACTTTTTTCAAAGCACTAACTCTAGCAGATGTAGAAATAGCTAATTACCCTTTTGCTACAATTAAACCAAATCATGGTGTAGTATTTGTAAGAATTGATTGTGTTGATAAAGAATTTGATACTCAATGTAACCCACGAGAAGGATACTGCATAAACCATACTAGATTTGTTCCAGTAGATGCTATTGATGTAGCTGGATTAGTTCCAGGGGCACATGAAGGCAAAGGGATGGGCAATCAGTTCCTATCAGATTTAAATCGGGCAGATGCATTACTACATGTGATTGATTGTTCTGGTTCCACAAATGATAAAGGTGAAACTGTTAAAAATAATTCATATGATCCAGCTAATGATGTTAAATTTCTTGGAACAGAATTAGACCATTGGTACTATGGTATACTTGAAAAAGGTTGGGTCAAATTTGCAAGACAGGTTCAACAGGAACATAGAGAAATTTCCATTTCTTTAGCTAAACAACTTTCAGGTTTAGGGGTTAATGAAAATATCTCCAAAGAGGTTATTAGAAAATTAGATCTAAATAAAGAATCACCAGCCACCTGGACCCCAGAAGATTTGATGAACCTATCACAGGAATTTAGAAAAGCAACCAAACCAATGATAATTATTGCAAATAAAATAGATGTCCCAGGTGCATATGAAAATTATGAAAGAATTAAAGCAGAATTTCCAGATGAAATTATAATCCCTGTTAGTGCAGAATCTGAACTAGCATTAAAGGAAGCAACAAAACATAAACTAATAGATTATGTTCCAGGAGATACTACATTTAATATCCATGAAGATGCAAACCTTACAGACAGGCAAAAACAAGGTTTAGAATTTCTTAAAACAGAATTAGAAAAACATAAGGGCACGGGAGTTCAACCAGCAATAGAAACTGCAGTCTTTAAATTATTAAAAATGATTGCAATCTTCCCTGGCGGAGTAAATAACTTAGCAGATCAATATGGTAATGTTTTACCTGATTGCTTTTTAATGAATGAGGGCTCAACAGCATTAGATTTTGCATTTAAAATTCATACAGATATTGGTAAGAGATTTATCCGTGCAATTGATGTTAAAACCAAAAGAACAGTTGGCAGAGATCATCTTCTAAAAACCAGAGATGTTGTAGAAATCATAACAGGCAAATAATATTTTTCTTAAACTTTTATTTCTTCTTAAATTTATTAAAGGTTTCAGGCAAATCAATAACATATTTTCCTTCTTCCAACTTAAAAATCAAAGGTTCTCTTTTAAACAATCTCACCAAATCCAATTCATATTGACCTGGCTTTTTAATTTTAATTGCCTCTAAATCGAGAACAATTGGTTTATCTATTTTAGAATCAGCACCAACCATACCAAGAATATCTTTTTCAATTTCTTTCTTTTCTTTTTTACTTAAATTAGCAATATCTTCTGCTTCCTGAAGCCTTTCTTTCTTAATATAAAAAAAAAGCTTACCTTCACACTTACATCCTTTAAGAATTTCCTGAGCTCCATCTTCATAGAC
This sequence comes from Nanobdellota archaeon, assembly GCA_023137655.1. Classification (GTDB taxonomy): domain Archaea; phylum Nanobdellota; class Nanobdellia; order Woesearchaeales; family BS150m-G63; genus JAGLOT01. Next base: position 4,808 of record JAGLOT010000055.1, read on the forward strand.
GGATCCGCATCTTACACATTGGTGTGGCATTTATCTTTTTCTTCCCCTAACTTTTTTTCTTTTTTCATCTTCAATTATGACTTGAAGATTCTTTGGATCTTTTTTGATTTTCTTGACAATATTAGCAGGACCAATTATTGTTAATCCTTGTCTATTACCCATCACCATATTGAAAAAACCATTTCGAATTTTCTCAATTCCTGTACTTTTTCCGCTCATGGTATCAAGAACAGCTAATTCAATACCCTTGAAATCTTTATTAATCTCTTCCATGGTTGCTTT
>JAGLOT010000056.1 GCA_023137655.1 Nanobdellota archaeon
TCTATAATATGGCAAGAGTAAGATATAAAGTTAAATGTTGTAAATGTAGAAAGAATTATGTTATAGTAACAAGAAGTACTAATTTTCCAGTTTGTTATGATTGTGAAAAGAATGAATTAGTTGGGGAAATAAAAGACCCTGTAATGAAGAAAATGTTTGATATTCCGGAAGAATTGTATAAAACTAATTCTTTCATAAGAAATATTAAAATTAATTATTTGAAATGGGGCAAATTAAGTGAGAAACAAATTGCAGCATTTGAAAAAGCAATTATAAAGGAAGCTGAAGAAAAGGTAGAAAAAGAAGCACAAGCTATTCTGGATAAAGAAGAATTAGCACTTCATGAAAAAGAAGAGCTCGCTAAAAATCTAAAAGAAGATAAATAATTCTATTAACTTATTCTTCTTTAACTAATGCAAACATACCAAAGATTAGGAAAACTCCACTAATCATATAAATTATATTATTAACTATTTCTGGATACTTTGGTAGGGCAATTATAAGAATATCCATACTATTTAATGTAGGGATTGTTGTAAATATTAATAAGGCGATTGCAAATAACATTGTGGGTATTTTTAGTTTAATATTTTCTTCTTGAAACCCTTCTTTGAATAAATCTCTTGCAGCAAATAGTACAAAGAAATATGCTATATACTTAATAATTCCAAATTCTTCAAAATTAAAACCAATGATTCCATTATTGTATAATATGGGCAGTAAACCAATTAGAATTAAAGTTAAACCAGATACTGCATAATGTACTTTTTTCTTAATAACCATAGTAAGAAATAATAAAATTACTATTACTACATATACTAAAATAAGGATAATATCATTCATTAGGTAATAAAAGAAAAAATAGGTATTTAAATTTGTCCCTTAAGGTATTTCTTTCTCTTGCTTTCCTCAAATTTTTCAATGGAATATCTCAGCATTGTTCTGGGCATGGTTTTATAATGTTTTTTTAGGAATTTCTCTTCAGCTGGTTGATCTATTTTACCAATTTCTCTTAGCATCCAGCCAACTACTTTATGGATTAAATCATGTTTATCATTTAATAAAATTTCTGCAATCTTAAAAGAATCTGTAAATTGGTTATTTCTAATAAAATAATAAGTAGATAACATGGAAATTCTTCTTTCCCATAAATCCTTAGATTTTGCCAGTTTGTAAAGAATATTTTTATCTTTATCAAATAAATGAGCCCCTAGAATTTTATGGCCTGATAAATCAACTAAATCCCAATTATTAATATTCCTAGTATTTTTCAAATAAAAATTGTAGATTTGTTTTTTGGATTTTTCATCAGATTTTGAATACTGTTCACAAAGAATCAATAAAGCAGTTAATCTATATTCATGGATTTTTGTATTTAGTAAAGATTGTAAATCTTTAAATGAAAGATTTGAATATTTCTTAGCGATTGTTCTTTGTTCTGGAACTGTTATGCCTAGAAATATGTCCCCTTCACCATACTGTCCTTTTCCAGTTTTAAAGAATCTCTGCAATATTTCTTTCTTTTTCTTATTGCCCAGATTATTGAGGTCTTTTTTTAATTTCAGTAGCATTTTAACTAATGGTATCTTTAAGATATATAAAATATAAGAAAAAAATTAACCTAAAATCTGTTTGATATGGACTTCCGTAACTTCATTCTCACCAGTTCCATAAGCACATCTAAAAACATCTTCACAGTTCTTTAAAAAAGCCCTAGTATTCTTATTTTTATTAAAAATTAGAGTTAAATTCTTATCAGAAATAAAATCTATATCTCCAATTCTCTTTCTAATAATTTCTATTGCCTTTTTAGTGGTTATATCTCTAACCATGAATTGATTATTTGCAAATTTCTTTTTGATACTTGGAGTTAAAGCAGATATCTTTTCTTGACTAACTAATAAAACAGATTTGAAAAATCCTTGTTCATAATAGTTTTCAATTTTTAAAATATCTTTTTTATCTAAATCTTGAGCTTCGTCTAATAGGATAATCATATTTTTCTTTTTAATTCTAAAGATTCTCCTAAAAAAGTTAAGATTAGTTAATAATTTATCAAAATTAATAGGTCCTTCTTTATTATTACAATTGTAATAAATAACTCGCTTCTTTCCCTTAAATTCATTGATAATCATTTTTAAGATAGAAGTTTTACCTGTACCATATTTTCCACCAAGTAACAAAATATTAGATTCTCCTATTTTTTGATTCATTTGATCTATTAAATCATCGTAACCTAAAATAGTGTTATGAAAGGCCGCAGGCTTTATACTAAAAGGATTATTAAAGAAACCCATCTCATTGTACCATGTTAATTTTTTCATTCTAATGCCTCCTCAATTTGAGCCCCACATCTAGGACAAAAATTATCTTCTTCTTCCACTAAAGTTCCACAATTATCACAATAATTATCACAATTTTTACAACGCCAATAATTACCTGCTTTAACTAACTTAGATTTACAATCAGAACATAATTTAGTGTTATCAAAATCTTCTTCTTCAACATAATCTGGTAATAAATCAAGATGTTTAATTGTTGCCCTTTCTAAACTATTTTCGAGAACATATCTAATTAATTCATTAGATTTAAAAATAAATTCTTTGATATTTTTAGATTCAGCAAATAATCTTTTAAGAATAATTTGAGAAACTAAGTCATTATTTTCAAATCTATCTTCAATAATTTCAAGAGCTGTAGATTCATTTAGTTTTCTTAATTTAATTATGTTGTTTCCAATCCTATCTTTAATGGAATCTGTAAAATTAATAAGATTATAATTTGTAGTTGTAAAAATCACAGACTTGATAGAATTTTTATCATAGGCATCTTTAATCCTTAGATTATTACGTTTAGATAGTTCTTGAACATTATCTAAAAGTAAGATCATTCCATTAGGTTTTTTCTTTAATAAATTGTTAATATTGAGTCTCTTATTCAATTTTTGACAATCTATGTAAATAACTTTGCCTTTACCCTTAAAATTATCAATAGCATATTTCAATAAAACAGTTTTACCACTACCTTTTTGACCTTCAATTAATAATAAATTTCCAGATAAAATTCTATATAAAATTTCTTTAGCTTCTAAATCCCTACCAATTAACTCAAAATTAGTTTCTAAAGGATTTAGATTAAATGAATTTCTCCTGCTTAATTTTATTAAATTCTTCATTTTTGCCTCCTGTCCCCCCTTAAGCAATCTTATTTCTACCTTTCTGTCTAAGATTTTCTGCTCTTCTGTATAATCTTTGAGATTTATTTGTCTTACCTTGCATATGTGCTTGTTGTGCTTTTTGATGGAAGTATGCAGCTCTTGAAAAATAGTCTGCTCCAAGGAAACCACCATAAAACATAAACATTACTCCAATAAGTAATCCCAATATTGAAAGACCTATAATTCCACCTAATGTAATACGGCCTGTTGGTGTATCTACTACACCTACAACTGCTCCAGTGATTGGTGAAATTCTATCTAATAATGTTTTAGATTCTGCTTCACCTTCTTGTTCTGAAGTTGGTGATGTAGGTTGAGTTGGTTGTGTAGGTTCTTTATATGGTGCTATATAATCACATGATTGTTCTTCATCTGGTTTACCAGTTAAAGCATCACATTCATTTAAATCAACACAAACTCTATTTTGGGTGCTGTCTAATTGACATTCATCCCATTCTGTACAATTCCATTTAACCCTACAACCTGAACTTCCTCCTCCTCCTCCACTTGAAGGTTTCTTTATACATTGGTGTGTTTTAGTATTACATTTGTAAGAACAGTGGGCGTCATCATAACACATCCAACCAGTTGGTTTACAAATATTAAATAAACAATTATCATTTTGACATGCCAAATCATTTCCACCTACACATACTTTGTCATCTGCATATTTCTTAAAGGAAAGATTAACTTCTACACTTGATGTTTGAACAGGCTGAGTTTCTGTGTTTACATGTTCATCCCAAATGTAAAATAAAGTATTTGTAGTTTCAGTTCCTGCAATGTTAACAACATAAGTATTGTCAAAATTATCTTCAAATGTTTCTAAATCAGATTCAACTCTTAAATCTACATCAGACCCAGTGTTACCATCAATAGTAATAGTACCATGATAAGTTACAGGCAATGCTGAAACTGAAATAATACTAATTAAAAATAAAAATAAAAATAAATTCAATTTCCAGGTTGTTTTTATAGTTTGCATTTTAAACTCCATCACCTACCAATTTATTTCTCTGCTATTTCTAATGTGTTTGTTTCTGTCATATGTATACTAAATACATGGTTTGGTGTGTTTGCTACTGTCGGAAATAACAAGAAGGTGTCTGTTGGATCATCTTCATATACTAACCATTGAGTTCCGTCATAATATGCAACATAGTTATAGCTTCCATTAATGGAATCCAAAACAGTTTCTATATTATAATCTGTAACATTTAATCCACTATAGTTACCCACATTAGTTCCTGTTAATATGTGTGCAGGCAGTCTGAATTCAGTCCAACCTTTAGTTAGTTGTATTTTAATACCACTGCTAGTTGCCCTAAGCCCTGAGATGTCACTACTTATATCATCAACTTCATCTTGAGTATATTTATCAAGGTCAGTAATATCTGATTCAGTCCAAGACATACAACTTGTATCAACATCCAAACAGGAATCATAATCTAAAGGATCTGTTCCTTCTAATGAAAGTACTCTGGTATCTAAAGCATTTTCTGCTCCAGTTGCTCTTGTTTCTTCATTATCAACATCTAAGATTCTTGCAGATTCTTCAGAGTCTACATCAGCTATTCTTGCTAATTCTTCTGCATCAACATCTGCAATCCTATTGTTTGTTTCAACAAGGACATCTGCATCTATTTCAGTATTAACTTCTGCTTGAGTATATTTGTCAAGGTCAGTAATATCTGATTCAGTCCAATTCATACAACTTGTATCTACATCAGAACAAGTATCATAATCTGCACTAACACCAATATCATCAGTGAAATCAGCTAATGTAACAACTGAATAATCTATTTCACTATCTTTTACTGCATTGGCTGCAATTTCAGATGAACCTACAACATTGGTTCCTAATTGAA
>JAGLOT010000057.1 GCA_023137655.1 Nanobdellota archaeon
TCGTCGATTAATCCGACCCCAGTCATCCTAACTTTTGCGTGACCATGTTTTCCAGGTCTTGAAACTTGAATATCTGTTACTTTACAGGCCCTACCATCTATAACAACAGTACTTCCTTTTTTAATTGTGCTTACACATACAGGTTTTGTTGACATTTTTCATTACCTCACTTATATAATTGGGAACTCAATCCATTTTTAAAGCTTTTGCTTTCTGATTGGTTGAAATTTGGTTTATTTAGGTCCTAGGCCAAATATTTGTTTAAATTTGCCTTTATTGACTAATTTTTGCAATCTTTTTTCAATTTTCTGATAATTTGGATATTCTGCTTCTTTTTCTCTGAAATCTTTAGTGTGATGATATGTTCTATTATTTACTGATTTAAATTTATGTTTTTTATGGAGCATTTCGTGATACATTACATAATCCATTGCATCAACGTCAGATAAAAGGATTTGACTAATTGTAAGGGTATCAGAACTATATTCATATGTACCTAACCTATTAATTGCCCTGTTAAACTTTAAATTTGGTCGTTCCATCAATCCATGGAAAAACTGGTTATTGATTCTATCAAAAGAATCCCTTAATATTTCAGGTCCTTGATTTTTAGGTATTGCAATATGCACATTTCTTAGAAAATTGTTATATAAATCAATGTTTGTGGTGTTTTGTTTTCTCTTGAAGATTTTTAATAAAAGGCATTGTATTAATCCAATTTGAATTTCATCACTTACGCCTTCCCATTCCTTACTCATTTTTATGGTTAAATTATTTCCGGATAATCTAATGTTTCCATTAAATCCTTTAAATTTACCAGAATATTCTAAATTACAAGCATGGGAACAAGGTTTGTTAAAAAGTTCCTGATAAGAATAATTGATTAGATTCATTGTAGTTTATATCTGAGAATAGCAGCTATTTTCCCAATATCTCTTAGTTGAACTCCTTCCCTTGTTTCAGTTGAGATTAATTCTACTTTAGTTCCAAGTTCAAGTGCTTTTTCTTCAAATTCTTCTATTTTGTCATCATCTACAGATTCTGAGATTAATAAGGTTTCAACAGCACCCATTTCTAATGCCCTTCTAACTTCTTTTTCACCATAGCTAACCTTATCTGATTCAGTGGCTAATGTTTGAAAGAATAATTGCATAATCTTTTTTTCTGTTGCTATTTCTTCGTTTGCAAGAACATCTTGACTTTTATCAACTAATTCTTTTAAACCAAAATCTCCAGTATAACTTAAATCTTTAATTGCAATAATTTTTTGTTTAACTTGATCTGTGATGTAATTACCGTCGACAAAATCATATTTTGTAGGGCCTGGTCCTCCAACTATAATACCTTTAATCTCTGCCCTACCTAAAAATTCTTCTTTAGCAAGTTCTCCAATTCGTTTATAGAAATCTTTAGCCGCACCTTCTCTGATTCTTGCAAATCTTTGAGCTGATTGCCCTCCTGCTCGGGTTTTCCCAGGTACATTAGAACTTGCCCTTGAAAGTGGAATTATTGCTTTACCTTTCAAAAATGCAATATCTCCATCCCTCCTATCCATAACAATTAAACCATAAACTTCTTTGGTTTCACATATGTCTTCTAAGGGGCCTGTTATGAATTCTTTATCACACCTATAAATTCGAATATTTAGGGGTGTAGGGGGCTCTAGACTCCACACTTGCAGATCACTTTGGCCCTCTCTTTCGGCCACATTACCTGAAAAAGCAACTAATCCATTTTTTGGTGTTGATTTGAATAATTTTAAGTGTTGAATCATTCTTTCTAGAGCATCAATTACATTTTTTCTGGTTGAAGCGGATTTTATGTTGGTGGCTGTGCCCTGTTCTTGTGAAAGATGTCCGATTATTTTATTTAGGTCATATCCAGCAGGAATATAGACTGAAACAAGCTCAGTATGCCTACCGCGATGTTTTTTTAAGGATTTTATTACTTTTTTTAGCTTGAATTTTGCTTTTGAGTCAAGTGCCATTTAAATTACCTAAAATAAGCCATTATTTAAAATTTGTTGCTTAGAGAGTGCCTAGAATACCCTAAACTTTCCCGTAATTCCAAAACAAGGGAAAGCTTTATAAATTATTCGTAGTTTTCAAAGAATCTAAGGGGCTATAGTGTAGCTTGGCTATCATCTGTGGTTTGGGGCCACAGGACCCCGGTTCGAATCCGGGTAGCCCCATATTACATAAAGCCCAAATCGAAAGGTTTTAAAACAATAAGTTAAAATTTAACTAAAGGTAAAAAAATGAAATCATCAACAAATAGATTCGGAGCAAGATATGGTGCAAAATTAAGGAAAAAGCTTTTTGAGGTTGAAAAACAACAAAAAAAGACTTATAAGTGCCCATACTGCAATTATGAAAAAGTAAAAAGAGAAGCTGCAGGCATTTGGCATTGTAGTAAATGTGATGCAAAATTCACAGGTAAATCATATTCAATTGGCAAAGTTGAACTTAAATAAATGGTGAAAATATGACTGAATACAAATGTTTTGATTGTAATAAAAAAATTCCTACAAACTTAATTAGACGAAGGATTAGATGTCCATACTGTGGAAGTAAAATACTTTTTAAGCCTAGGACACAACCAACTAAAGTTAAGGCGCAATGAATTATTCATGTACAATTAAAGTTGAAGGGGATCAAGGCCTTTATGACGCTTTAAAACCGGATAAATCAAAAACGCAAAGAGCTATTTGGAATTTATCAAAAAAGAAAAATACTATTGAAATTAAAATTGAGGCAATGGATATTATTGCTTTGAAAGCTTTTACAACATCTATGGTTAAACTTATAGAAGTTTATGAAAAGGTTCAGAAAACAACCAGTCATTAGAGTTTTATTCTATAAACTGCAGGTTTTCTTTTAAAAGGGTATAACTCTTTAGAGTTTTTAAAAAAACCACAAGGTTCGGAAAAATGAATGAATCAACTGAAAAAAAATTACAGCAAATGCAACTTTTTGAACAACAAATTCAACATCTAGCTTCTCAGAAACAACAAATTCAAATGCAGATTGTAGAAATTAATTCTGCTATGGAAGAACTTTCTGATAAAGAAATCGCCTATAAAATTCTTGGCGGAATTATGGTTAAGAGAAATTCAAAAGATTTGAAGGCAGCTCTTGCTAAAGATGGAAAAGTTCTTGCATTAAAGATGGAAAAATTAGAAGAGCAAGAAGAAAAAATCCATATCAAGGCAAAGAAATTACAAGAAGAAGTTTTAAAAGAGATGAAAGGGGCTGAAAATGAATGATTCTGAATTACAAGTTATTGACCTTTTGCAAGAAATAAGTGAAGATGATTGCATTTCTAATGGGGCTAAACAAAAGATTATGAGGAGTATAGAAACAATGAGTGCAGATTCTGATGTTTCTTTGAAAGCAAATAAAGTCTTAAGTGAATTAGAAGACCTATTAGAAACTTCTGGTATGGATACTTACATAAGAACTCAAATATGGAGTGTTACTTCATTATTAGAAACATTATAATTTCTTTTCTAGTAAGAAGATTTTTGTCAGCTTCATAGGTATAAAGAAATTGGTGGTATTCATAAATATAAAAATTTATTTCTTTTTCTTTCTTTTAGGAACCTTAATTACTTTTTTCAATAATAAAGAATTTGGTATAAATATTATGTCTCCACTTTTAGATTCTAGTTTAGTTTCTGTTAAGGTGATTTCATGAACTACTGCATAAATTCTATCAAAAGAAATTTTATCCCCCTTTTTGATAATTTCTTTTTTATTTATTTTAATTCCTGCAACCATGTTTGGAATCAAATCTTTTAATGCAAGAATTATTGAGAATGTAATTAATAAAATAATTGCAATTGAGATTATGTTTAATAATAATGTGGTTATGCCTAATTGGTTTAATGCCATAATTATTGTTATTAGATAAATAATTAAAGTGATTGTTGAACGAATTATATTTTCAACAGAAATTTTTATTTTAACTTTCTTTTTTATAGTTTCATCTATTTTCATATCTTTAAGGAATCTCTTAAGTAAGGAATTAACAACTCTTCCAATTATAAAACCTATAAGTAGAATGAGAACTGCAACCAGAATATTTGTAAATATACCAGACACTAAATTATCAATAAAATCAATTCCAGTGTTTATTGTTATATTTTGTGATTGCATAATCTAAAATTAGCGATTTGTCTTAAAAACCTTTTGTTTTCAAGAAATCTTTTTAAACCAATAGGGGTTTTGGGGGATTATGGGTGTCAAGGAAAGAATTCAGGAAATTGAAGACCAATTAAAGACTACCAAGTATAATAAGAAGACTCAACATGCTATTGGTTTAAGAAAGGCCCAATTAGCGGCTCTAAAGAAGAAAGCAGAAGGTCAAAAGAAATCTGGTAGTGGTTATGGTTATGTTATTAGAAAAACAGGCGATGCTACAGTTGTAATGGTGGGATTTCCGTCTGTTGGTAAAAGTACATTACTAAATGCAATCACTAATCAAGAAAGTATAGTTGGAGGTTATGATTTCACAACCTTAGAAGCAATTCCTGGTTTATTAAATTATAAAGGTGCAAAAATACAGATTTTTGATGTTCCTGGTTTAGTTGAAGGTGCAGCAGCAGGTACTGGAAGAGGAAAAGAAGTTTTATCTGTTGTTAAAAATGCAGACCTATGTTTATTGGTTGTTGATGTTAATAGGCCAAGTGATTTAGAGATTATTAAAAATGAACTTTATGATGCAGACATTAGAATTAATACAAAAAAACCAGAAGTTAAATTTAAGAAAGTAACTAAGGGGGGAATAACACTAAGTAAGACAGTTCCTTTAGCTATTGATGATCAGCTTGTTAAGGATATGTTAAATGAAATGGGCATTATCAATGCAGATGTTCTTATTAGAAGTAAGGTAAATGAAGACCAATTAATTGATGCAGTAATTGGAAATAGAAAATATTTGAATGCAGTCATTATTTTAAATAAATGTGATACTGTTAGTTATGCAAAGGCAAATGAAATTAAAGAGAAGATTAAAGCTGATGTTTTGGTTTCTGCAGAGAGGAAAGAGAATTTAAG
>JAGLOT010000058.1 GCA_023137655.1 Nanobdellota archaeon
AAGCAGAAGTTATGACGTTCTAGAAGGGTTAGAAAAGAAAGGATTTATTATAACAAGATTAGGGAAACCAATAAAATATTTAGCAATACCACCTGGAGAAGTTTTAGAAAGGGTTAAACAAAAAATTAGAAATGAATATGATGAAAAGTCAAATTCAATGGAAACATTAAGGGAAAGTAATTTAATGAAGGACCTTCATGAATTACACAATCAAGCAGCTTCACAATCAAAACCTTTAGACCTTACAGGTTCAATTAAAGGAAGAGAAAAAATTTATACCCAATTAAATTCTATGATTAGAAATGCTAGTAAAAGTGTAGTTATTCTAACAACTGAAGATGGTTTAAAGAGAAAATCTCAACATATAGCTAAAGCCCTTGAAAAAGCACAGAAAAAAGGAGTTGAAATTAAAACTTATGTTACTGGTGAAGTTCTTAATAAAGAAAAATTAAGCAATACTGTTTTTAATCCAACTTATACAGATAAATTAAAATCAAGAATGTGTATAGTGGACAATAAGGAAGCAATGATTATGCTTTATGAAGATAAAACATTAAATGATGATCATGATGTTGCTGTTTGGTTAAAAACACCATATGTTGCTTCAGCATTAAGTGATATGATTAATCATTCACATAAATAATTATTTTTAATTTTTTAAATATTGATTTTTAAATTCTTTTTTTACCTTAAATTTATACATATTTTAATTATTTTAATAGATTTTTGCTAATTTTTACCTTAAATTTAATTGATTTAATTAATACTTAGAAAGGCAAAGTTTTTATACTCTTTTTATATATTTATTATAATCAAAAAGGAGGTTGATAAAATGACATTATCTTTAGAACAACTTACACTTCTCATAATTGTTGGGACACTTGCAGCAATAGTTTATTCTCTCAGGGTTTTGGTTATTCTTGAAAGGAGGATATCAAGAATGGATGAAAATCTTATTAGAATTACTCAAAGAGTAGAGAAGGAAGAACTAAAAATTGAAAAAGCATTATCTGGTCGAAAGAAAAAACCAGCTAAAAAGAAGAAATAAACAATTTTAAAGGAAAATTAATTTTTTCCTAAAATTTCTTTTTGTGATTTTTAATGAAAAAAACCCAAATAATTGAAAATATAAAGAAACTTAATATTCAAGGAGCTCAAAATATAACAATTTATTCTTTAGATTATATTGAAAAGTTAATTAATGAAGGAATATTCAAGGATTCTGAAGATTTAATCAAAAGATTAGATATAGCCATAAAGAAATTAATTGAAACTAGGCCTACAGAACCTTGTATGCGTAATACATTAAATTATGTGCATGATGTAAGTTATCAAAAAGACTTTGAAGGTTTAAAAAATAATATTTTAAGCAGGATAGAAGAAGCAAGAAAACATTTTAAGGGGTCTGATAAAAAGATAGTAATAATAGGTGTTAAGAAAATTAAAAAAGGTATGAAAATTTTTACACATTGCCATTCTGCTACAACAATTAAAATTTTAAAAGAAGCTAAAAAATTAGGAATAAATTTTGAAGTTTATAATACCGAAACTAGGCCAAGACTTCAAGGAAGAATTTCTGCTGAAGAATTATCTAATGTAGGAATTAAAGTTAACCATTATGTGGATTCATCTATAATTAAGGCACTTAAAGAAGTAGATTTAGTTTTAATTGGTTGTGATGCAGTATTATCAACAGGGGAAGTAGTAAACAAAATTGGAACCCAACTAATTGCAGAAATAGCAGATAAATATGATATTCCATTATATGTTTGTACAAATTCCTGGAAGTTTGATCCTGTGACAATTAAAGGGTATGATGAAGTAATTGAGGAAAGGAATGTAGATGAGGTATGGCCAAACCCTCCAAAAAACGTTAAAATTCATAATTCTGCTTTTGATATTATTGGGCCAGAACATATTACAGGAATTATATCAGAACTAGGGGTGTACCCCTCAATAATTTTTATAGAAGAAGTAAGGAGAGAATATTTGTGGATGTTTGATTAAATTTAAAGTTGGTTTTAATAATTAGTGATTTATTTGATGATGGAATTAAATTTAAGGTAATTTTCTTAATTTATTAGAATTAATGATTAATTAGGCCTTAATTTCTAAAACCTTAATTTCACTTTCAAGTTTCTTAATTTTAGGGGCATTATCTTCTTGTTCCATTAAACAACCACATTCTGGACATTTAAACTCAAAATTTATAGCTTGATCAAAATTAAGCCTTATACATTTATTTTCACAAACATAAAAAATAGTGTTTTGCTCTCTTTTGAGCCTATCTTTTAATCTACCCAACTTATCATTTTGGATATTATCAAATAAATACTTAATTTGTTCTTTATTTAGGGTCCAATAATAAATATACCACCCCTTTTGTTTATCTTTTTTCCTGGTAGAGGATACAAGATTTTGGTTAAATAGACGATAAAGTAGAATTCTTACAATTTTGATATCAATTTCCAATTCTTCAGCAATTTCAAATTCAGAAATGTTAGATTTGCCTTTAATATAATCTACTATGAGTATTGCTTCTTCGCCAGCTACATTCTTTACGACGTAATTTATTAGTTTGTTAGTTAATCTCATATTTAGAAAAGTGATTTATTGTGTGTTTTAATCATTTTTAGGTAACTTCTTTCTTTAGAATATGGGTTTATAAATGTTTCCTTTTGGGAAACATTCAAACTTTTTTATATCAAAAAGTATAAGGTTTTCGCTTTTGAACTTAATATTTAGATTTGTTGATGATTATAGAGTTAAAATTTGAAATTTATATTTAATTAGAATGGATGATAATCAATAACTTCTTTTAATATCTTCAATATTTTCTATTTTTTCAAAGAATATTTGTTTTGCCTTGCCCCTTTTAATCAATAAATAGAATTCACAATTAATATTTTTTGACCTTAAACTGTTTCTCTTTTTGAAATATTCTTCAATTTGTCGTCTTTTCTTTTCATTTTCAAAAGGATAATATTTTTCTTTCTTGGTAAATTTAGATTCAACCAATGCAATATTGGCTGTTTCTTCACCATAAAATATAATCCAATCAATTCTCTCAGGGTTTATTAATTTAAATATGTCTTCGGTGTTAAAGCGAATCTTAAGCAATTTACGGCTTTCCCTTTCCCAAACCATACCAAGTCTTCTATTGTTCATAATATTGGGGTAGAAAGGTTTATATAAAATATTTTGCTTATTAGATATATGGTAAGAAATAATAGGGTGAGGGGCATTCCATTGGCTGCTATGGAGAAAATAATTAGGAAATCAGGTAATGTTAGGGTTTCAGATAGTGCAAAAGAAGAATTAAGAAATATTTTAGTTGAAAAAGCAGAAGAAATTACTAAAAAAGCCAGGATGTTATCAAATCATGCTGGAAGAAAGACAATTAAGGAAGAAGACGTCAAATTAGCAGCTAAAACAAATTCTTTTTAATTATTTAAATAAAGTTAGTAATTTTGTTTATTTAATAAATTAAAAATTATTGTAATATTATATGCATAAAATCTTTTGCACAGGTGGTTTTTTTGAATAAAGACTTAGCATCTTTTTCTAAAAGTTTAGTGTCCTTATATCTTGGACTAAAATGAGTTAAAATTAGTTGTTTTACATTAGAATTTTTAGCGATTAGTCCCCCTTGCTTAGCAGTTAAATGAAGCCGTGCTTCTGCTTTTTCCGAAAGGGAAGAATCAAGGGTTGATTCACAGATAAGTAAATCTGCATTTTCTGCAAGAGCGTAACAATTTTGAGTCAATCCAGTATCAGAAATAAATGCAATTTTTTTACCTTTTATATTAGAAGTTACTAAATCAGCTTTTATTTCTTTATTTTCCCAAGTAATATTTTCTCCTTTTTGGATTTTTCCCAGTATAGGCCCCTCTGGAATACCTAATTTTTTGATTTTATTCATTTTTAATCTTTTTCTATCTTTTTCTATAAAGGTGTACCCAAGAACAGGGATTCCGTGCTTTAAGGGCAATGCTTGAATTATAAAATCATCATTTTCAAAAACAAGACCTGAATAAATTTCTTTTATAATTAGATTAACATCTTTTTGAGATTTATTTTGAAAAATACTTAAACTTGTTTTTATATTTTCTTTTGTACCTTTTGGGCCATAAATTTCAAGTTTCATGTTAGGTTTATATGAACCTAGACTTTGTATTAATCCTGGGATTCCAAGAGTATGGTCTCCATGCCAATGAGTTATTAGTATTTTAGTAACTTTTGTTGGGCTGATACCTGCTTTAGTAAGCTGCCTTTGGGTGTTTTCTCCGCAATCTATTAATATTCCTTCAGCAAGGTAGCTAAGAAAAATAGCAGATTGTCCCCTATCCCTTGTGGGGATCATACTAGATGTGCCTAAAAAAGTGATTTCCATATTCTAAATTGATTGATTAGAGGTTATATATTTTTCTTTTATTAAGGATATTTATCCTTTTTTTAGAAAATGTTTTAAATTAAATTGGTTTGATAGGGCCTATGGTAGTTAAAAAGGAAATAAAGACCCTCTTTTTAGGCGAGAGGGTGGTTACAGAAAATAGTGATGAAGCTAGAAATCTTAATGATAAAAGTGTTTTTGGAACAAAAAAGAAAGATAATAAGGTGGAGTTATCACTATTGGAAGCAGCATACCTTATGGAGAAGAAAACCATAGCAGTTTTAGATGGAAGAAACAAAGAAATTGATTTAGATAAATTTATTAAAAAAGCAAGAAAAATTGAACCAAATTTTTGGACAAGATATTCTGTTTTCAAGGACTTAAGAAATAGGGGATACATTATTAAAACAGCACTTAAATTTGGTGCAGATTTCAGAGTATATGATAGGGGCATCAAACCAGGTGATGGACATGCAAAATGGATAGTTTATGCAGTTAGTGAAGGAAAAACTATGACTTGGTATGATTTTGCTGCTAAAAATAGGGTGGCACATTCCACTAAGAAAAAACTTATGATAGGGATTGTAGATGATGAAGGGGATGTAACTTATTATGAGATAAGATGGATGCGTCCATAAAAATTCA
>JAGLOT010000059.1 GCA_023137655.1 Nanobdellota archaeon
ACAGAAAAAGGTGGAATGATTCCAAATAAAGTAGCAGACCATCATATTGAAGTTTGTGACTCTGTCCTAAAAACTGCATTAGACAAAGCAAATATCAAAGAAACAGATATTGATCTAATCTCATTTTCCCAAGGCCCTGGTATTGGACATTGTCTAAGAATAGGTGCATTCTTTTCAAGATGTTTATCCCTCAAATTAAAAAAACCATTAATTGGTGTAAATCATTGTATTGCACACCTAAGTATTGGTTCCATGATTACAGAAATAAAAGATCCAGTTTTACTATATGTTTCTGGGGCAAATACCCAAGTTATTGCATATGAAGGAAATAAGTATAGAATATTTGGTGAAACTTTAGATAATGGATTGGGTAATTTCCTAGATTCTATTGCAAGATTTTTAGAATTAGGATTCCCTGGAGGGCCTAAAATAGAACAACTAGCAAAAAAGAGCAAAAATTTTATTGAACTTCCCTATAATGTAAAAGGTATGGATGTTTCTTTTGGTGGCCTATTAACAAATATAAAACAAAAATATCAAAAAGGAATTCCAAAAGAGGATTTATGTTTCTCTTTACAAGAAACTGTTTTTGCTATGATGATTGAAACTGCAGAACGAGCTTTAGCACATTGTGATAAAAAAGAATTAATTCTTGGCGGTGGAGTTGCATGCAATAAAAGACTTCAAGAAATGGCAAAAAAAATGTGTGCAGATAGAAATGCTTTATGTTACATATTACCAAATCAATTTAATATTGATAATGGTGTAATGATTGCATGGCAAGGGTTATTACAATACAATGCAGGTGAAGAAACAAAAATCAAAGATTCGTTTATTCTGCCCTATCAAAGAACAGATGATGTAAATGTTGATTGGATAAAAGATTAATTTATTAACATTCAAAAATACATAAAATAACCTATTAAAAAGACATATCAGTTTTAATTCTCTTTTTCGAAACTATCAAGACATTCGTCTGAACAGAATCTATGAAGTTCGCCATTGATTACTTTTTCAATAACTGCTTTTTCCCTTAAAAGAATTTTTCCACAAGTTCTACATTTAGCCCCTGTGCCATCTTCATCTGCACCTTCCATGAATGCAGCTTCCCATGGTGAGATTTCATCATCTTCTACAAGGTGGTCCCTACCTTCTTTAGAATAGACCTCTTCGTCAGCCCCTAAATCCTCAAAGTTTTGATTATCTTCCATTATTAACCCCCTAATTTCGGAAAAATAAAATTCGCTTTATAAACGTTTCTAAAGATTAGACATTTAACAATATTTATTGTTTAAAGAATTTGCTTTGTCGTCTATAAAATTAGATTAAATATAAATTAAAAATAAAAAGAAAGATGCAAAGGCTCCACCCTTGGTGCCTTTGCTCCATCTTGATTTCGGCCAGTTTCGAAATCTTTGTACCTCTTTTCCCTTTCGGGGTTTGTGAATATAAAAGAAGGAACAGTTCCTCGTCGTTTTTATGGGGGGTGGTGGAGAGAAGAAACGAAGTTTCGAGGAACCGTTATCTCCTACTGATATTGGTTAACCATAACTGGTATATAAATGTTTCGTTTAGTATACAAAAATGTATACTAATTTACTTATTTTTAAAGAATTCAACTATATCATTCACAGGATTAGGGTTTAATTTAACTTTCCAATCACCAGGGAAGCATCTCATATATTTAGTCCAAGCATATCTCTCATCTAAAAAGGCTATAACCCCCTTATCTGTTTCAGATCTTATACATCTCCCTGCATTCTGTAAAACCTTAGTTATTGCAGGCAATACATAACCATAATCCCATCCAAGGCCAAATCTAATATCATAATAATTAATTAATTCCTTTGTTAACAAATCAGGTGGTGGTAAGGGAATTCCTACAACAATTACTCCATGTAGTAAATCTCCAGGTAAATCTACCCCCTCTCCAAAACTTCCAGATGCAACCGCCAATAAAACAGCACCTTTCTCTTTCTTCCCTTTAAATTTTTCAATAAGATTTATTTTATCCTCTTTTTTCATACCCCTTAACTCTAACATTATCTCTTTTTCAGAAAAAGCTTCAAAAAATGGGTAAATAGAATCTCTTAATCCATAACTTGGAAAAAATATCATTACATTTCCTTTAATATTATTGGCCATTTCTGCTGAAATCTTTCCAATATCAGAAAATTGCTTATTATTCCTCATACTATATTTAGTACTTGTCTTAGGAACTACAATATTCATTCGATTTTCATGTGGAAATGGGCTACCATAAACATAAGCTTCTGCATCTTTCTCAAATCCAAGAATATCCTTGTAAAAATCCAAAGGCGTTAATGTTCCGCTCATTATAACCATTGAACTTACCGCATCGATAACTTCCTTAGTTATTAAAGAAGGATCTAAACATTGGTAACTTAATGTATATATGAGTTCATGTTTTCCACGTCTAGAAGAAATAATTCTAACATAACCCTCTTCTTGTCCTTGCCATTTAGCCAAAAAGAATGCAACCAAAAGAATAAAGCTTTTCTTTTTACTTTTTAATATTTCAAAACCTATACCTTCAAGTTCATCTTTCATATTTTTATAGGAATCCCCTTTAGAAATGGTATCTGTTGTTTCCTTACCAAATTCTTCATATTCCACCCCTTCATTAAATCCAGAAACTGCTTGAATAAAATCTACTTTTTTAATTATGGATTCCTTACCATAATTAGCAAATGTTTCAACTAAATAATTCTTCAAATTTGTTAGGAATGGCATAACTTCACCATAGCCATTTTCTTTTGCTTCATTAAATGCCCTTTGCAAAATATAAGTAGAAAGATTGACTGATAATAATTCCCTAACCCTATCTGCAAGATTGTGTCCTTCATCAACAATTACAATTAGGTCTTCCATTTCTTTTTCAGATCTAGCACTAAACTTGGAAAAAATATCTTTATTAAATAAGTAAAAATAATCTGCAACAATTGCTTTAGCTTTTTTTGTCATTGCTAAAGAAATTTCATAGGGGCAAAGTCTTCTTGCTTTTGCAGCTTGAATTAATTCTTCAGAAGTCTTAATGTCCTGGGATTCTAAATCTGCAATAAACTTTTTTGCTCTAATAGTTAATTCTTTTTTTGAATATGTATTAGTATAAAACTCACATAAATGATCTTCTTTTCTGGCCTTACAAAATTCAGCAAATTCTGATGAAGATAATCTTTCAACAATATCAACAGCACACATCCATTTTTTTCCAATGATATCTACTGCACTAAAATTTAATTTATATTTTTTCTTAATGTCTTTTAATGTTTGAATTGCTAAATCATGTTGTGTATGTCTTGCAGTAAGCATCATGATTGTTTTATCAGCATCTATTGCTTTCCTTAGAGCAGGGCCTAAAACTGATACTGTTTTCCCAATTCCTGTTGGTGCATGAACTAATATTTTTTTATTATTTTGTATTGCTTTACTTACAGCCAAAATCATATCTTCTTGTATTGGTCTTACTTTTTCATATGGAAAAAGCATATCTGAGTTTTTCATAATAGTAGGAAATTAGAAAGACTTAAAAAGGTTACGCGTTTACTTCCAGTGTAATAAGATGGTTCATCTTATATTTTTAATAATATATTTACCAAAATGGTAACATTTATATATTATGACAGAAACATTATAATTTAATAGATATAATGGAGTGGGGGTATTAATGAAACAAAAAGCAATTTTCAACGTATTTTTTAGAGAAAAACCAGCTATGATGTTGATTAATCTAAGGAATGGTAAGGAAGGTACTTATGCATCATCTCTTGCTAAGAAAATTGATTGTACATATTCTCATGTTGTTAAAATTCTTCAAGAAATGGAGAAAGCAGGTCTTGTTAACTTTAATAAACAAGGTAGATTAAAAATTCTTACATTAACTAAAAAGGGCGAAAAAGTCGCTGAGTTAATTGACCAAGTTTATCTTACTTTATAATTCAAATTATTATTCCTTCTAATAAGATAAATTTATAAAAACAAATTTCTTTAATAATAATATGGATATAATAGAAAAAATTAGAAACTTTGTAGAATCTGAATCTAAAAAACCTACAAGTCACTATGGTTATGACCCTTTCAAATATCATTTTACTGCTGTAGTAAAATATGCTGAAGAATTAGCAGATAAACTAGGTGGAGATAAAGAAGTTATTATTCTTGCCGCATGGCTTCATGATGTTGGTTCAATTATGTTTGGCAGAAAAAACCACCATATTACTAGTGCAAAAATTGCCGAAGAAAAACTTAAAGAATTAAATTATCCTTCTGAAAAAATTGAACTAATTAAAAAATGTATTTTACATCACAGAGGTTCAGTTCCATGTTCTAGGGAAAGTATTGAAGAACAAATTGTAACTGAAGCAGATGCAATGTCTGCATTTACAGATATTACGGGGGTCTTCCAATGTGCTTTAGTTTACGAAAAGCTTGAAAGAGCAGAAGCAAAAAAATCAGTAATTGGAAAACTTGAAAGAAAATGGGCACAATTACATTTTAAAGAATCAAAAGAAATCATCAAACCATTATTTGAAGCTGCAAAACTCCTATTAAAATAATTCTTAGAATTCAACTAAATTAAATTAATATTTAATAAAATTATAAAAGAAAATGTAATACTCTTTAGAATTTATTTAATAGAAATAATTAGAATTAAAAAAGAAATAAAAATAAAAAAGAAATAATTGATTTATTCAACCATTAATTTAAATCTACTTTCATCATATTTCCATGATTCAGGTAATCTTCCGGTTCTTTTATAATATTTAACTAATCTTCCAATCTTAGATTGTGTTAATCTTAATCCTCTCTTTGCAGTTTTATCGGGATTATTTTCTTCTAAGTGTTTGCTTAATGCAACAGATTTCTTAACTAAACTAAGTAAATCTTCTGGAAGTTCAGAT
>JAGLOT010000006.1 GCA_023137655.1 Nanobdellota archaeon
TCTAATATTTTGAATAGAACTTTGAAATGATAGATTTGTTCATTGCCTACTATGTAGATAAGTTTGTCAAATGTAAAGTCTTCATAACGTTTTTTTGCTAGGTAAATGTCTTGAGTTATGTATACGGAGGTACCATCTGCTCTGAGAAGTATTTTTTTATCTAATTTTTGATTTGTTAAGTCTGCAAAGATTGCCCCGGTTTCATCATCTTTTTCAAATATTTTATTTTTTAATCCTTCTAAGATTATTTCTTTTCCTTGATTATAGGATTCACTTTCATAGTATTCTTTTTCAAATTTAATATTGAATTTTTTATAGGTTTGCTTAAATCCTGTATATGCCCATTTATTCATTTGTTTCCAAAGGGTAATTGTTTCTTTGTCTCCTTGTTCCCATTTTTGTAATAGGAGCTTTGCTTCATCATCTAGTTTAGGATTAGTTTTTACTTTTTGTGCAAACATTACATAATATTTTCCAACAAAAAAGTCTGATTTTAAGTTTGATTTTTCTGGAGAATCTTCTTTGCCATATTTTTGATATGCGAGCATGGATTTACAAATATGAATCCCCCTATCATTGTTTATATTTACAGGAATAATTGTATTTCCTTGGCTTTCTAATAATAATTTTAATGATGAGCCTAGACACATATTTCTTACATGGCCCAGATGTAAAGGTTTGTTTGTGTTTGGACCAGGATATTCAATTACAATTTTTTGTTTTTCTTTTTTTGAATGTCCGAAATTATCTTTCTCTTTGAATATTTGAGGTAGAATTGATTCTGATAATATTTGTTTGTTAATGAAAATGTTTAGGTAAGGGCCAATAGCTTTTACTTGTTTGATTGTTTTGTTTGGCTTGATTGTTTTTTCTAGTTCTTTAGCAATTTCTACAGGAGATTTCTTTTGTTCTTTTGAGAGAATAAAGCAAGGGAAAGCAAAGTCTCCAAATTCTGAGTTTGAAGGGATTTCTAATTGAATCTCTTTTAGTTTAGTTGCTTTTTCTATTGTTAGTTTTACTTCTTGTTCAAACATGGTTAAGTTATATGTATGGGAGTTTATATTATTTTTGATGTTTTTATAGGAAAATTTAAAAGAAAAGTCGTATATTTGAGATTTATGGAAGAAGATTACATAAAAGCAGGGCAGATAGCCGGAAAAGCAAGAGATTATGGTGCTACATTGATTAAACCAGGTGTAAGTATAATTGAAGTAGCTGATAAGGTTGAATCTAAAATAAAAGAATTAGGTGGAAATATCGCTTTCCCTACACAAATGTCAATAAATGATGTTGCAGCCCACCAAATGCCTTTAATGGGCCAGGATATGATTTTTAAGGAAGGAGATTTAGTTTGTTTAGATGTTGGGGCAGAATATAATGGTGCTATAGGAGATACTGCTACAACTGTTGATTTAAGTATTGATAAAGTTCATGCTGATTTAATTAAAGCATCAAGAGAGGCGCTTAATGAGGCTTTAAAATTAGTTAAACCAGGTGTTGAGTTAAGGGAAATTGGAAAGAAAATACATGAAGTAATTACAAGTTATGGTTTTTCACCAATTAAAAATTTATCTGGCCATGGTGTTGGAGATTATAAAATTCATACAAAACCAAGCATTCCAAATTATGATAATAAGGATACTACTAAATTAGTTGAAGGTCAAACAATTGCTATTGAACCTTTTGCAAGTGATGGTGCTGGTTTAATTTATGAATCTGGAGAACCGGGAATTTTCATGTTAAAATTTAAAAGGCCTGTAAGGGGAATATTTACTAGAAAAGTTTTGAAAGAAATTGAGAAATTTAATGGGTTGCCCTTTGCACCAAGACATTTATTGGGTAAGTTTTCTAGTGCCCAAATAATGATGGCATTTAGAGAGATGAGGCAATTTAAAATGTTAGAAGAGTTTGCTGCTTTAGTTGATAGGGGCCATGGTTTGGTAAGTCAAGCAGAACATACAGTTATTGTTAAGGATGTGCCTATTGTTACAACAAGATTAGATTAGAAATAAAATCAAATATATTAATAAGAAAGGTTTTTATACTCCTTTATAGTTATAACAAAAATGGGGTTAAATTTTTATGTAATGCACAATCCATTTACTTTTAATTTAATGGATTTACAAGGAAAGATTCATAATATAAATGATCTATTAATTCATTTGACTGGAAAAACCAATGATTCATTAAGTGAAGAAAATTATTTAGATTTCTTAAGATTTGATTTGGGTAAGGGAAGAAAAGGAATGATTGAATCTTTTGGAATAGATAGTTATGCTAGCAATTATATTGCTAACCAAATAGCTCAAATTAAACCAAATTCAAAAGTCATACTTTCAGATAATGGAAGAAAGGGGTTAGATGAAATAATCAGAGAAAATGGTAAACCCTCTGCAGTTTTTATCACTTCCATGAGTTCAAATTTTCCAACAACTGTTGTAACAACAATAGCATTAAATTATGCTAAAATTCCTACAGTGATTGGGGGGATCCATGTTTCAGCCAAAGGAGAAGATGTGAGAAGATTTATATTAGAAAATTCACCCCATCCAGAATTAATAACTTATGTTGAAGGTCCAGGAGATTCAAAAATTGTTGAGACTATACTTGATGATTTACATAATGGTGAATTAAGATCTAAATATATAGGCACTAAAACTATCGAAGATGGAGTCTGGGGACATTCAAATGTTATACCCATGAAACCTATGGATTTTAGTAAGGTGTCAAGGGTCCCGTTAGTTGGTTGGTTGGGCAAATATTTTACACTAAATTTAAGTACTCCATATTCTGGATGTCCATATTCTTGTAGTTTTTGTTCTATCTCAAGTTTAAAAAAAGAACAAAGAAAATTTCAAAAAAGAACCCCTCAAGATTTTATTTCTGAATTGGAAAATATACAATCAAAAAATCAAGGTTTAAGAGAAAGGGTTCATTTTTTCTTACCTGATAATCTTCTTGTAGGGGGTGATAAGTTAGAACAGATCTTAGATTTAATGATAGTGAGTGATTTAAAAATAAATTATTTAGCGCAAATATCTATAGATGTAGCAAATAATGAAAGATTATTAGAAAAATTAAGGGCATCTGGGGCATCTCATTTCTTTGTAGGATTAGAATCTTTAAATTTCAAAAATCTTAAATCCATTGGGAAAAATGTTGTAAATGAAATAACTTCAAAAAGATTAACAGTCCAAGAGTTTTATAAACAACAAATCAAAAAAATTCAAAAACATGGAATTTCAATTCATGCAGGTTTTATGTTTGGTTTACCTTTTGATTATTTTAATAATTTAGAAGATCATTCTGGTATAGAGATAGCAAATTTTTGTAAAGAAACTCATATTGGTGCCCAAACAACAGTTATAACAGATTTGCCAGGATCTAAAGATTTTAATGAAAGCCAAAGATTAAAAAGAACTCTTTATGGTGAAAATAACCCTTTAGATTACTTAATTTCTTTATGTACTTGTGATGTCAGGGAAGGAAATAGGATAATCTCATCTGATCTCTTACATAATAGCCCATTAGTAGCTGCTTACATGGCATATGATACTGCTAGAAGAACTGGGTCGAGCATAACTTCTTTAAAAAATGGAATTTATATGGCACATAAAGCATTCTCTTCACCAACCCAAAAAGGACAAGAATCTTTAAAAGAAAGATTGTTTGATTCTTTCATATCTCTAGCTTGCCAAATTACTACTGCTATGGAAAAAGAAAATCATGAAGAAGTAGCATATTCTACAAGCAAATATAAGGGATCATTTGAAAGATTGTATGGGTTGGAGACTAATCCCCATATTAAAAAAATGTTTAAAGAATATATTAAACAGTTTCAACACATTTAACAATTTCTTTTATTTCAAGAAATTCTTCTTTGCCGGTTTTCATGTTTTTTAACTTGAACTTATTTTCTTTTATTTCATTTTCGCCGATGAAAAGTACATATGGAATGTTTAATGAATTAGCATAATTTAGATTCTTTGAAATGCCCCTACTCATTAAGTCTAAAGAAACATTGATATCATTATTTCTTAATTGTTCTGCAAGTTTGATTGTTTCAAATTTCATTTCATCTTCTTTTCCAATTGGAATAATATAAACTTTAGCAGTTGTTTTTTTGGTTGAAGATTCTAATGCATCTGCAATTACATCTAGGCCAAAGCTAATCCCTACTGCTGGGAATTCTTTTTTACTTTCTAATAAATTTGCAATCATATTATCATATCTTCCACCTGCAGCGATTGCACTTTTTATTTTTGAATTAATTAAAAATATCTCAAATACAATTCCTGTGTAATAGGATAATCCTCTTGCAAGAGAAATATCAAATACAATATTTGTTTTATAGTTTTCAAGTAATTTCAATAAATTTTCAATATCTAGAATTCCTTGTTTGCCTTCTTCGGAAACAATTATTGATTTCAGTTCTTTAATTTTTTCTTTATTATTACCTTGAATATTTAATGTAGATTGGATTTTATTTATGGAATCGTTGGATAATCCTTTTTCAAGAAGTTCTTTTTCAACTACTTGCATTCCAAGTTTTTCAAGTTTATCAATTGATAAGATGGTAGTTTTTTGTAAATCCTTGTTTACGTCTGCATAATTCATTATACCATTTAGGATTTTTCTGGTGTTTACTTTAATTTCAGCATTTAATTTTAAATCTTTAATTGATCTTGAAGCAATTGTTAATAGTTCAGCTTCTGCATCAATTTCTTTACACCCCATAATATCAACATCGCATTGCCAGAATTCCCTATATCGTCCTAATTTTATTGGTCCATCTCTGAATACTTTGCCAATTTGATATCTTTTGAATGGAATTTTTAATTGAGGATTCATTCCAATGTATCTTGCAAATGGAACTGTTAAATCATATCTCAGAGCTAATTTTCTTTTCCCTTGGTCTCTTAGGGTGAACATTTCCTTAAGAATTTCTTCTCCTCCTGTATATTTGGACATAAGGACTGATTCTCTTTCTATTAAAGGAGTTTCAATAGGAAGAAATCCGTACAATTCAAAGTTTTTCTGTAGAACTGCAGTTATTTCTTGCTTGATTATCTTATCTTCTGGGTTAATATCCCTTACTCCTTTAGCTAATTGTAGTTTCATGACTAAAATAACAGAAAAGCTGTTTAAAAAGGTTTTGTTTAAAAATAGGAATTTTTATATCTTTAAGACAAATTAGAGGTCAAAAGATGAGCTGAAGTTTATGAATTTGACGAAGAATGAGGCAACCTTGCAGAGTTATAAACTCTGGTAATTATGAATAAACTTTGAAGATTTTAGTCTTCTAAAGCGAAATCTTTTTATCAGCAGAACTAATTCTGCAGGCATAAAGCTTTAGAAAGGCTAAGACTTTCGAAATCTTTATAAATGGGCTAAATTTTCAGATTACAATATGGCAAAGACAAGAAAAGGAATTTCATACAGCAAGAAGCTAGAAAGACCTTATACTCGGAAAAGTAGATATAGAAAGAAGAGTTTTGTTAGAGCTAGTCCAAGAAGTAAAATTATTAGATATATGGGTGGAAATAAGGTTAGGACCTTTACCCATAGATTAGATTTAAAATCAAAATCAGATGTTCAAATCAGAGATATTTCTATTGAAGCTTCAAGACAAGCAAGTAATAGGTATTTAGAAAGAAATATTGGGAAAACAGATTTTTTCTCACAAATTAGAGTATATCCACATCATATTTTAAGGGAAAATCCTTTAGCAAGTGGTGCAGGAGCAGATAGGATGAGTACTGGAATGAAGAAGTCTTTTGGTAAGGCCATAGGCGTTGCTGCAAGGGTTAAGAAAGGCCAAGTGGTTTATAGTTTACATGTTGATGAAAAGAACCTTGTAAAGGCAAGAGAAGCTTTAAGAAAGATTAGCTGTAAATTACCTTGTTCATGTAGTATTTCAACTGAAAAAAATGTTGTTGTACCAGTTATACAAAATAATTAATTCTTATCTTTTTATAGTGCATAAATTTATAAATAGTAGATTATCCTTTTGAGGCATGATACTTTCAGAAATTTTAGGCACTTTTTGGTTTGCATATATAGTATTGCCTTTATTGATATTTCTTTCAAGGGTTATAGATGTTAGTATTGGTACCATAAGGGTAATATTTGTTGCTAAGGGATTTACTAAATTAGCACCATTCTTGGGGTTTTTTGAAGTTTCAATTTGGCTTTTAGCAATGAGACAGATTATGCAGAATTTAGATAATTGGGTTTGTTATGTAGCATATGGTTTAGGTTTTGCAGTTGGAAATTATGTGGGGATGTTAATTGAACAAAAATTATCTTTTGGTAAAGTTATTGTTAGAGCAGTTTCTAAACAAGATTCTTCTGAATTGTTGGAAAGGTTAAATAGTTCACAATTTAAGGCTACAAGTACAGGTTCAAAAGATTCTAATGGTGAAGTGCACCTTATTACATGTGTTACCGACAAGAAGAAAGTATCAAAATTGGTGGGCATAATCAAAGAACATAATCCACATTCATTTTATTCCATAGAGGATGTTAGATATGTATATGATGCAGAGGATGGGGAGAAAGTTGTACCTAAAAAGAAACGGCCTAATATTCTTAGTTTTGTTAGAAAGTTCAAGTAACCAAAATATATATAAATAAGAAATTGTTTATTTAATGATATGGCATTATTGTCTTTTCAAGCAGGGGTGAATGTAATTCTATCTAGTAAGCCTTTAACAGCTTTGCTAGGATTTGCTTTATTCGTAATTATCATAATTCCTTTATTGAAATTATTTGAAAAACTTCTTTTAATATTGGTTAAACATACTGAAACTACTGCAGATGATGAATTGGCAGATAGATTAAATCCCACAGCAATCTGGTTTGTTAGTTTTTGGGCCTTGAGGTATGCATATAGATATTCAGGTGTTATACAAAGTTTTTCAACTAAAATTATGGCAGTTTTAGATACTGCATTAATTGTAATTATATTTTATGGGGTTTATGTTTTCTTAGATGTTGTAATTGATCATGCAGGTAAAAGAATTGCTAGTAAAACAAAATCTACAGCAGATGATAATTTAGTTTCATTGGCACAGAAATCTGTTAAGTTTTTAATTATAGTATTTGCACTTTTAGCCATATTTTCTAGTTGGGGATTTAATATTACCTCAGTTTTAGCAGGTATGGGTATAGCAGGTCTTGCTCTTGGCCTTGCTTTACAAGCTACTTTATCAAACGTGTTTGGTGGAATATCCTTAATCATGGACCATACATATAGGGTTGGTGATAAAATTAAAATAGACACAGGTGAAGTAGGCGTTGTTAAAGATATAGGATTAAGAAGTACAAAGATTAGAGATTATGATAATAAGGAAATTGTAATACCTAATGGTGTTATGGCTAATGCTAAAATAATTAATTATGTAAAGCCAACTAAGAAAATTAAACTTAAGGTTAAATTTGGTGTTGCCTATGGTTCTAATATTGCCCAGGTTAAGAAAGTAGTTCTTAAAACACTTAAGGGAATGAAACAGATAAGAGAGGATCCTGCACCATCAGTTATTTTTAATGAAATGGCAGATTCTTCTTTGAATTTTACAGCCATGGCCTGGATAGATGATTATAAAGATGAGTTTTTATCTACAGAAGAAGCTACTTGTAAGATTTATGATGCTTTGAATAATTCTAAGATTGAGATTCCATTTCCACAGATGGATGTTCATGTGAAAAAATAAATTTTTTATAGTAATTTTAAGAAATAATTCTTTAATATTTTTAGAACTAGTTATTTACCAAATATAGATTCATCTGATTTTTTTAATTTTGTTTCCATTTCCTTACTTATGTCACTACCAAATATGTCATCTAATAATCTTCTAGGTTCTTCAGAAGTTTTAGAATTGGTATAACCTTGGATGTCTGTAAGTCCCATAACTGTTTGTACTGTTTCATCAGTTATTCTTTTTCTTTCAGTAGGTATTTCGACTTCTTTTTTTACTTTTGGACCTACCTCAGATTCCATAGGTGTTAATGCATGGTCAGATACTTTTGATTCTAACATTGCCCCCCTTACCCCATTTATAAAATCATCTGAAACAGTTTCCCCTCCTTTTGGGGTTTTTATTTCCACTATAAAATCTCTAGGGTTTTTAGGATCTGAATAAATATGAACTAAGTCATCCTTTGGATTTATATGTTCTTCCTTGGTTTTACCATCAAAATCATTGAATTCAACAGACCCATCCATAGGTATTGTGGTTTGATATTTTCGACCTTCAAATTCCTTAAAAGGTTTAACTTCTATTGGCATAGTACTTATACCAGATTTGATATTTTTATTTAATTTTTCTTCAAGACCCACTACTTTATCTAATCTTTCATTAGTTAATCCTCTACTATTGAGGTAATTTCTAAGTAAATTTAATTGAGCATTCCTTGAACTTTCCTGTCTATCTAAATTGGTAATTTTTAGTATGGTAGTCTTTTCAAAAAATTCAGGATTTAGTGAATCTATTTCATCTGTAGTAACTAAACAACGTGTTTTCTTTTTCCCATCTCTAAGAAGATTCATATCCAGAAACTGTGTTGTTAAATAGACATCACTTTTTCTCTCACCTTTAGATGTTTTACATTCTTCTGGGTTTTGACTATAGTTTAATGTTATTTCTTGTGATCCTGGATTATAAGTTATTGTACATAATCTATCTTTATTTTTTGAAGAAACTGCAACCCCTATTTTTTCAGGAGATAATACAATTTTATATTGGTCACCTTCATAACTCTCAGGATTATTTAATAATTTATTTATTTCATCTCTTAAATAAGTTGTAGATGGAAATTTTAATGATTCAGAAGATTTTTCCTCTGTGTCTTCTTTTATCCAGGGACCATATTCTTCTCTAAATTTTGACTCGGTAGCTTGTCTTAATCTTCTTTTAGCAGAATTTTTTAAATTAGGTTCGGCAGACTCAATACCTTTAACTATATTATCTATACATGTGATATCTTTTTTTTGTAGAAATCTCTTTAAGCTGTCCCATTCCATTTCTTTCTTCATACCATATTTAAAAAATTCTTCGATATTTTTATGTAAATGAAAAATTGTTTCATGAAGGTCGGGTCCAAATTCTTGATAAATTACAGTAAATTTACCTTCTAATTCTCCTCTAGCACACATATCTAAATATTTCATAATCATTATTATTGTGATTTCTTATATAAATGTTTCTATCTTCCTCACTCTATAGTGGTAAAGAAAGAAAAGTTCACACGGAATTATGTTTTAGTCCCATAAATCCTAATTTATCAACCAGATAATTAAATATCCAAGTAAACAGCCTGCTGTGAGGTAAGGCATAGCAGGATAGAATTTCTTTTTTTCAGCTTTTACAAATAGATATAAAAGGCTTAATGAGGCAAATAAAGTGATTATTAGACATAATAAAGCAGAATAAATTACTGTATGGGTTAGGATTAAAGATTTGAATACTGCACCTGTAAATAGCAATGGAAAGACAACATCCCCTCCACCAAGTATAGCAGAATTAACTTTAACTTTTTTACTTGTTTTAGTCTTATGAGTTATTAATTTGTTTTTGTAATAATTTATTTGTATTCCTGCAAATGTTTGTGCTTGGGATTGCATTTTTGCAAGTTTAACCATATGTTTTGAATGGTTTACTGCAATGATATCATATATTGAAATTAAGATTAATAGCATTATTGCAGAGAATATATTTAACATTGGTACGAAGATTGCAGATATTCCACCATAGATTAAAATTTCTGTGGAATTGTGAATTAGGAAGTTTCTTCTAAACAGTTTGAATAATGTCAGGATTATTGCAAATGTTATTGCAACGGTTTCCATTAATACAGAATTTAATGAAATTGTTAATGACATAAACACTGCAAGGCCAAACCACAGTTTCCATAGCCCTAGGATTTTGAATTTTAGTAAGACAAATGCCAAAGTTGTTGCAATTAATACTCCAACAATTAAAACAATAAAAGAACTGTTTTGTTCTTCTGGAGTTTCAATGTTTAAAGGTAATGGAGAATATTCAACTTTATCTATGGTGGATTCATGATCAATGTAATTATTGATTATTGCAAGACCAACTATCTGTGATATTATAAAAATAAATATTATGATAAAGTTAATTTTTAGATTGTGTTTCATAATTTTTGTTTAATTCTTTTGTTTATATATTTTTGTAGGGTTATTTTATGAAAATAATTAGTTTTATTGTTAATACATACATTATGTTTATTTGATATACTTACTATGTAAGTAATATATGGAAAGATTAATATATTCAACATACATTGTATGTAATTATGGATAAAATACCACTTGAAGTTTTTAAAGATAGGAAGGTGAGTGTTCTTGAAGCTATGGTTGAATATATGAAAGGGCAAGGGTTAAACTTTCATGAAATTGGTATTTTGTTGAATAGGGATGAAAGAAACATGTGGACAGTTTATAATCGAGCTGTTCGGAAAAGAAGAAATTCTAAAAGATTAAATATTTCTTTATATGGTTGATTATTTTGTTTTAGCGTAAAGATGGGCATCTGCATATTTGCCTTCATGAGAAATTGTTTTTTTCATAGTTCCTTCTTTTTTATAACTATTTTTAATTGCAACCTTTTCACTTCCAATATTTTTTGGATGCATAATTATGGTAATCCTTTTTAGGCCAAGTTCTTCAAAACCAATTTTTTCAAGAAGTTTAACGGCTTTAGTTGTTATACCCTTGCCCCAATAGTTTTCATCTAGAAAGTATCCAATTTCTCCAATGAATTTTCTGTGTTGGTCGATTTTAATGCCACTACCACCAACTAATTTTCCATTGTAAATTATAGCATAATCATGAGAAATATTATTTTTTCTCTTTTCTTTTGATTTTCTGAGAAATTCTTCTTCACCTGCAACATTTTTTGGACAGATTCTTAAATATTTAAAATTAGGATTATTGAGTATTTCAAAGAATCTTTTTGCATCAGATACTTTATACTTTCTTAGTTCAATTTTTGGTGCCATGAGACTATTAAGGGGGATTATTTTAAAAATTTATTGAAATAATTAGAATTTAAAATAAAATTTATTCTATTTTAAGAGCTTTCATGATTTTATTAAGTTTTCCATTAATAATATCTAAATCAGCTTCAGAAATACCTTTTGGAGCTGGTCCTCTACTAGGTCTGCTATCTTGATTTGTTTTAGAGAAACAATCATTACAATATACAGGTTTGCTAGTTGTAGGTTTAAATGGAACTTCACAGCTTTTACCACAAGCAGAACAAGTTACTCTAGTCATTTCAAATGGTTTGCTGTCTCCTCTTCCACCAAATCTTGGTTTTCTATCGAAGGATCTTCCACTATCTCTTGAACGTCCGCCTCTACTAGAGCCGCCTCTTGAAGAGCTTCCCCTTCCCTGTCTAAAACTTTCGAATCCTGCCATCAACTAATGAAATTTGGTGGAGTTTATAAGGTTATGGGTAAATATGTTGAAACCCGAAAGATGAGTTGAAGTTTATGAATTTTTGAGTAAACCTTGAAGACTTTAGTCTTCTAAAACGAAATCTTTTTACAAATAGGATCCAAGATTCTGTAAGCTTAAATGTTTTTTCAAAACCTTTAAATACTTAACTATTGTTAAGTTTGTAATGAAACAGCCACAGGAGATAGAAGTTTGGTATATCATACCTGCATTAAGAAAAAAGTTCTCAAGATGTATGGTTCAGAAATATGGATTAAGTCAAAGAAAGACCGCTTCATTGTTGGGAATAACAGAATCTGCTGTTTCTCAATATGTAAATAAGAAAAGGGCTCAGGAAGTAAGT
>JAGLOT010000060.1 GCA_023137655.1 Nanobdellota archaeon
TGAAAAAGAGGTATTGAAAAATCTTCTTAACAAACATATTGAAGACGTTGATAAAGCAAATGATACTCCTAATTTACCTGCTGGTGTATTTATAGCAGAAGAAAAATATGAGGCATTTCTTAGGAATTTGTTAAAGAAAATAGAATGAATAAAACAATTATTTTTATTTCTGTACTTATTGCTTTAGTTGGATTATTTTTAATTGGTAATTCTATAACTGGCATGATAATATCGCAATCTTGTTGCACAGGAGATCTATGTGATGATGAGTATATGTGTGATTTTGCAAGACCAATTACTGAATCAAATAATTCTAATATGGGGTTTGGTGCAGTTATAATGGTTAGTGCTGTTTCACTTTATATTTTCACACATAAAAGACATTAAGAATTATTCACTTCTATCACAGATTTTATTATTATCTGTATCTATGTATTGTCCACATTCCCCTGGATAAGTATCGTTTGTTAAACCAGTTGGACAAGTTCCAGAATAATAATTTGTTTCAACAATAATTGTTTCTGGTTGATTAGAATTTGTTTCTATACATCCAACTAATGTTGAAATAGTTAATAATAAAATTAAAGTTAAAATTATTTTTTTCATTTTTATTGTTTGGAAAATAATCAAACTTGAAGACTTAATGTCTTCTTGGTTTTCTCTTAAACATTTTTTTAGTCATTGAAGTTATCCATTTCCAATGTAAAATTACATGTACAAATACTAAAATGCCCATAATTAAACCCCAAATATCATGCATCTTGGTAATCCTTTGAAACGGAATTTGTTGATAAGTTAATCCTAACTTAGGCAATAAGCCTGGCCATTTAATAATTCCCGTTATAAAAACAATTAGAAAGCTAATAGCTAATCCGACATCAATTATATAATTTAATTTTACTTTATTCATATGCAACACCTCAGGTTTCCAACACTAGCAATAGTTGTTTGATTTATACAATTTTCTAAAACTTCCCCATTATGATAATAAATACATTCATCTTCTGTAAATATAACTTCCCCCATTCTTGTAAAATCTGCTAAAGTTGGTTCCCAATCGTTTATATCAACTCTTACTTCAACTTTTTCTATTTGGTCTTGATTATCTATTAAGAAATTATAGTAAACAGAAAAACATCTTGGGTATCTCATGGAAACAACTTTTTCAACGTCTAATAATCTTCCATTGTTATCTTTATACATTGGTTTTTCCATTAGGTAAGGGGTTGATTGATTAATTGCTAGTCCATGCCCTGAAGTATTTTCAGGTAGTTGTAAACTTGGACAAGGTTCTTCCCAGACCCTTACACATTTTTCAAGTTCTGGACAATATTGATAGCCAGCAGAACCAATACAACCATATTCATCTTTATCATTGCCTACAATTTCTTCTTCTATACCTTCTTTATTTGAACATCCAACTACAAATGTTAATACTAATAATGATAATATGAGAATGTATAGTTTTTTCATTAGGCACCTCTTAAGTTTATATTTGGGTTTATTCTTTAAATAATTATTGGAAAGATTTAACCAGAAGACAAAGTCTTCAGGTTTAAATATTTCTACAAAATCTTTAAATATATCAGTTTTCTTATGTAATATTATGTGTTTTGAAAAATGTATGAAGAAATTCAAAAAGATGCCAAATAAATGTATCTATATGTATATTAGTGCTAAATGTGTTTTCTGCTTTGGTTTAGGAGTTTTGTTAGCAGGATATTTAGCTGGATATGCTTGGTATGTTATGGGGTTAGGTTTTTTATTGGCCCTACCTGGTGCTTTCAGAATTTTGAAGAAATAAGGAAGGAATTAATCTTGATTCTGTAAGAACGAAAGATAATTAATTTGTAGAGTATCTTGAGTACAAATTTGAGCTAGTTCTTGTAATTCTTGAATAAAAGAATCATCAATAAGTATTGTAACTCTAGGTGTTAATTTTAGTTGAATGCCATTTTCTAAATCACCCCTGTAAGAAGCAGAAGACGATCCTTGCATGAACTCATTATAAATGTTGTTATTACTATATTTAAAATCTAAGTCAAAATCATTAAGATTTAAAGCAAGTGATTTACAATAACTGTAATTTTCCACCACATCATCAACTGAATCATAAGGTCCTGCAAAATCTCTTGCATTAATTCCTGCAGTATACCACCCTGGTTGATTATGCATAAAATCACGGAAAAATAATTCACCCACAAATTCATTATTATAAAATGTATGTTGTAATGTCTTTCCAATTAAATCATTATGGTACAAAAATACTGCATGACCCACTCCGGGTCCTGTAAAACTAATATTTGAATCTTCATCCAATACTCTTTCTTTATTATACATTATTAATATACTTGGTAAATACCCATCATCTTCTAATGCTGCAGGAATAAGGGAAACACTTGCACTTAAACAAACACCAGCATTTTCACTAAGAATAACTTTTGTACTTGGTATATATAAACTCTTACCATACATGGATCCTGCAGATACAAAATCTAAAGTGTCTACTAAAAAAGGTTTCATTTCTAATGGATTACTATATCTTGCTGCAAAATCAGTTACAATAGTAGAATCAATATCTGCAAAAGAATCAAAATCAACTGTGGCGTTTGATGGAACAGAATGTGTTGTATTAAATCCAAAAAGAGAATTGATTTGTCTGTCTGCCCAAAGTTCAATTCTTCTTGGAGGGGATTTATGTATGAAATCCCAAATATCTTCTACTGAAGAAGATACAAAATTTTCCATTTTATCTTGTAAAGAAAATGATCTATTTATTGGCGTTAGTACTAAATCTTTTGAGAAAGAAATTATTGAATCTTCAACTTTATTTGATATTGAAAAATAAGTATTGACTTGCTCTGATGCTGTATCAAAAACTGATTGAGCTATTTCCTTAATATTCTCCCTAAACAAATATCTTGTATATTCCTCAGATTCTACAAACTCTGAAATATGCTCTTGGGCAGAATTAATAACTGAATCTATTGTTATATTATTGGGCATAGAACAAGCAGTACTTAATGTAATAGCTATTGCAGTTGCTAATTTATTAAATTTAGATCTAAGTTCCCCCATAGTAAATAGGAAGTAAGAATTATTTATAATCATTTATATACTCTACTACTTTAATATAGTAACATAAAAGATATAGTGTAAAAAATAATAACTTTTATAAATGGGTAAAGTTTTTCTCAATTTCATCTGGGCCCGTAGCTCAGTCTGGTTAGAGCGCTGGTCTTATATGACGGCGTTTTAAACAAAGGCTCTTCTAAGAGAGCCAGAGGTCCCGAGTTCAAATCTCGGCGGGCCCACTCCATACCCAGAAAAATTATACGCCCTGTTGGTGTAGTCCGGCCAATCATATTGCCTTTTCGAGGCAATGACTCGGGTTCGAATCCCGGACAGGGCATCTTCCCCATCACCCCACTTCTGAGAGCACCTAAACTATTATTCTGGTTCTCAGAACTGAACCCAAAAATTTATAAAGAATCTTTTCCTTAAAAGCAATATGTCTAAAGAAGAATTAAAAGCATTAAAAGAACAAAATAAACTTGTTAAAGAGTTAGTCTTAGCTGTAAAACAAGTAACTGAAGGCAAGACAAAACCATTTTAATATTTCTGCTCAATAAACTCTTTTAAAAATTTAAAATCCCCTTTAATCTCATCGATTGTTTCTTGTTGAAGTTTTTTATCACTTAAATCAATAAAATAAACTACTAATTTATTTTGATAAATTAAAAAATATATTCTCCATTTTTTAATCTTGAGTTCTCTAAAGAATTTATAACCTAATGGTTTACCTACAAAAGGATTCTTTTCTAATTTTAATATTTGTTTTTTGACTTCTTTTTGTAAATTTTTTGGGATTAATTTCTTGAACCTTTTATCAAATATCTCTGTTTTTTCAAGTCTCCATTCAGTCATAAATATATATAAATCCTTTTGATATTTAAACAGTACTCTAAATTAATTAATTTTATAACAAAAAATACTCCTACTATCTGACCTGACCCCAATCGTAGGCGGACAGGGCATTCTTTTCTTTTTCTATTTATTATTAGAATTTAATAAATAAAATATATTAAAAAGTAAAATAAATTATAATTTGCCTATATCTTGAGTGTTTTTTTAAGAATTAAAAATATTAATTTTTTTGATTTGTTCTAAATTTGAAGGAGTTATATATCTTCCTTGTATATTATTATCCATATAATACTGATTATGTAAGGTTAATTCATTTGCAGATTCAAAGCCCCCAGTTAATAAGTCATAACCTTGAAACATTTTTACTTGATCCCCTTGTAAACTTGCAAAGAATCCTATTCTTTTTCTCCCTGGAAATGATTCTACTTCAATTAGTGTTCCTGATTTTGCTATACGAAAAAATTCTGCAATGTCTTCAGGATTGTCTAAAAAAGATTGTAATGTAAGATAATTTAAGTTGGACCTTTGAGGTAAATCTCTAAATTGATGCATTACTTGCCAAGAACCACTTTGAAGTTTTTTTGTTAAACCTGCAGTAACTTGACCAGTATCAAAAGATTGTGGGTATACTGCTAATTGATAAGATAAATGAGTCACATATGATTTGCAAACTAAAAGACAAGGATCTGAATTTAGTTTTCCAGATGGCCTATCATCTGATGGTGCACCATTTATATGGGGCCAAGGAGTATTTGGACAAGAATCTAAAAATTCTTCTAATACTTTTTCGACTGCAATTTTGTCTGTTTCTTGAAATGAGATTACTGCCATTAAAAAATAAAGCAAGAACTCATTTATAAACTTTTTGTGTTTTTACTATTTCTAAGTAAATAAAATCCAATGGCAAATTTTATATAGTTAATTTAATTAAAAAAAAATATGAGAGAAAAATTAAGCAAATTAATGGCACATATTCAAAAACACTTAAATT
>JAGLOT010000061.1 GCA_023137655.1 Nanobdellota archaeon
TGCAGCAATTGTGATTATTTCAACATCTGCATTTAGTTTTTTTGCTAAAATAATTGCATATTTTGTAACAAATTCATTATGTTGCCAATTATATTCATCTTGATTATACTTATTTAATACATGGTTTTCAATTTCTTTAATAATATCCATATATTATATGTAGAAATTTAGGTTAATAAATTTAACTATCTTTTTTAGAAATATGGGCTAAACTCCCCTATTAAAATGGCCCTTAGTAAATCCTTTCTTAATCTTATCTAAATTAATCTCTTTATTCTCTATTATTTTAGTATAAATATCTAACCATTTATTCATCCTACCACTAAATTCTAAATAAAACTGATTTAATCCTGCTTCTTTTAATTTGTGAATTTCTTCAAATAGGCCTATCTCACTAGAATTATAAACCTTATAGTATTCATTTTCTTTCTCAGTCTTAAATTCCTTCCCAAGTTCATCAGTTAATTTTTTAGTTAGTTCATTCTTAGTTGTCATAACAACAATCCTTCCATGAACAAAAACCAAGAAATTCTTACAAGTTAATTCTTTTAATTCTTCAAAACTTAATTCTGGAGAAATTATCCCTTTACCAAAGAAATCAATATTCAAATCATTAAACATATTTAATTGATAACCCACAATAGTATTTTTATGACAATTGAGGAATGCTAGGTTTCTAATAATAACTCCTTCTGGTTTTAAATCTTCGATTTTCTTAATATAATCATTATATTCAGAATCTTTAACAACAATTGGTAATTCAACATAAAACTTTTCTTTAATTAGTTCTTTAACTTTCAAAATGTCTTTTTGATTTATATCACAAATTATTGCCTTAACATATGCACTTTCATATAAAGATTTAATGTCCTCTAGTTGTGCTTCTTCAAAATTATTTATTTTAATGTGTAATTGAATTTGATTATCAGGTTCATAATTTGATTTAGGTAAGTATTTCCCCCAATTAACTTTAGAAATATCAGGCCTATTAACAACTATTTTACCTCTTTTTGCACTTAATTCATTTAATTTCAGAATATCATATTTTTCATCATATTCATAGGATGTTTTGTAAATCAGATCCCTATCTTTTATGCCCTGAAGCCATAAATCAACCACATCTCCTTTTTTAGCAGATTCCACTTCTTTACCCTTGCAGATAATCTTTTCTACTCTCTGCCCTCTAATATCCATTCCAGATAATATGCTGATACCATCACCAATCTTAATAGTAGAACCTAATTTGAGTTTTCCATCTTCAATTTTACCAATAAATAATCCCCTATTCCTTGGACTAATATATGAAATCTTATTTTTCTCATCATTATAGAATCCTTCTGTAAAATCCCTATTAAATGCAAGTTCTAAATCTTGCAAATCTTTTTCTGTAATTTTATCACCATCAATTGCTTTTCTATAAACTCTTGCAGTTGTAGCAACATAAAAAGGAGACCTCATTCTACCTTCAATTTTCAAAGAAACAATGCCTAAATTCTTAATATTCTCAATTTCTTTTAATAAACATAAATCTTTCATACTTAAAAGATATTTTCCATTGTATTTTCTTCTACATGGTTGGGCACATGCACCCCTATTACCAGATCTTCCACCAATCATGGAAGACATTAAACAAATCCCTGAAATTGAGAAACATAATGCTCCATGAACAAACATTTCCAATGGAACCTTACTATTTTTAGCTAGAAATTCTAATTCTTCTTTACTTAATTCTCTAGGTAATATGATTCTATCAACATAATCTACTTTTTTTATGGCCTCTAAATTGCCAATTCTTGCTTGTGTAGATAAATGAACTTCTAATCCTGGAAATTCTTTCTTGATTATTTTAGCAATTGCTAAATCTTGTATTATAACAGCATCTGCACCTAAAGTGTATGCTACTTTTACTTCTTCAAAAAACTCTTTTAATTCAGAATTCTTAATTAATGTGTTTAATGTGATGTAAATCCTAACACCTTTCTCATGTGCATAATCTATACCTTCTTTTAATTCACCATAATCAAAATTATCAGCAGAAATTCTTGCATTAAAGCTCTTCATACCTAAGTATACAGCATCTGCCCCATTATTTACAGCAACTATTAGATTCTCTACATTCTTTGCAGGTAACAGCAATTCAGGTTTATTTGATTCCATTAGGGGATTTAGAAATGTCGAATTTATTAAATCTTGTATTTTAGATTAAGTTTGAGTTTATGTAAGGTTATTATATTTAATTGTTGTTAGTTTCAATTTGAGAGTTAGAGTAAAAAGGGTCAACTAAATTATTTTGTAGAATAAACTTGATGACAAAATTGTTCATATAGTTTTAGTTCCTCTTTTGTTGGCCCAAATCTTTGGGTCTCTTGTGCAAATTCTACCATATTTGCAATTGCTTTTTCCAGAGAAACCCCCCTTGCTTTTTTTAATTTTGCATTTGCTATTAGATGTTCTCTTCTTTGAGGTTGAATAAATTCTAATCTTTGCCTGAAATAGTTTAAAACAATTTGTGGGTCTTCTGTTTTAGTTTCTTTATGATCTGGATGTCTCAAATATCTAAAAAGATTTTCATTAGGCAAAAAACTAGCACTAATTCCAGAACCAGAACCAAAAATTGTTTCATAATCTAGCTTCCAGTAAGCTCGACCCAAATACTTTGAGAATGGACTCTGCTCATCACTCCCTACACGTAAATCACCATATTCTCTTCTATGCAAATAAGGAGGGATCATTTTTCGTATCCCTTCAGCTACTACTTGAACCTTTTCACCCATATAAATATGGTAAGCTATACATATATAAACTTTTTTGTCTCAATACCACTATAAAGTAAAGATAATAAGTATCATGACATCAAAGAATAAAATATATGATAAGATGTAGTAATAAATTAACCCCATCAATACATTTATTAAATCTTTTCTAAATTCAATCCATAATGAAAGATTTCCAACTTATGCTAGCACCAATGGAAAACCATACAGGCCCAGAATTCAGAGAATTATGCTACAAAAAGTGAACCTCTAGAATGTTTTATATATCTAATATCATCTTAAGAAAATATGAATATAAGTAAAACCCTTTATGTAACTGATAGAAAACAATGGCGTTTATGGCTAACTAAAAATCATAAAGAAAAAGAAATCTGGCTTATTTATTATAGAAAATCTTCTGGCCAAAAAAGAATCCCATACAATGATGCAGTAGAAGAAGCACTTTGTTATGGTTGGATAGATGGCATTATGAAAGGAGTAGATGAAGAAACATTTGCTCAGAGATTTACTCCCAGAAGATCAAATAGCACACTTTCACAACTAAACAAGGAACGTATTTATAGGCTTATTGAACAAAAGAAGATGACACCTAAGGGACTTACTGCTATTAAACATGTATTTGATGCTACATCAAAAAGGCCAAAATTCATAATCCCTACAGATATTCTTAAATTATTAAAAGAAGACAAAGAAACTTGGGAGAATTTTCAGAAATTTCCTAAATCATACAAACGTATTCGTATTGGGTGGATAGAAAGTGCTAGAATTCGCCCTGAAGATGTCAATAAAAGGCTAAATTATTTTCTTAAGATGACTGCAAAGAATAAAAGATATGGTATGGTTCAGTAATAACTCCCTTACCAATACATTTATTAAATCTTTTCCAAATTACATCCATAATGAAAGACTTCGAACTGATGCTAGCACCAATGGAAAACCATACAGGCCCAGAATTCAGAGAATTATGCTACAAAAATGGGGCAGATTCAACATTCACTGAAATGGCAAGAATCACTGCTTTAGCTAAAAACAATAAACCAACATTAGAAAAAATAAAGATTCCAAATCCTATTCCCACTTATATTCAATTGGTTGGATCAAATGAAACTGCTCTAAAGAAGTTTCTACAGAAATTTGAACCATCAAAAGGATTTCTAGGATTTAATCTAAATCTAGGCTGTCCAAGTGATGATATTATTAAAAATGGATTAGGTTGTGCATTAATTAAAAGAGTAAACAAAGTCAAGAAATTAGTCCAGATAATACGAAATCACAACTATCCTGTATCAATAAAATTAAGATTAGGGATGAACCAATTTGAAAAGGAAAAGAAAGTTTATCTTAATTTAATCAAAGAAGTAAATGCAGACTTCTTTATAGTCCATGCAAAACATGGTAGAGAAAACTCAGACGACCCTGCTGACTTTACTATTTACCAGGAATGTGTCAATACAAACAAAATTATCATAGCAAATGGTGGCATTAAAACAAAGGAACAGATAGAATATTTGAAGTCTATTGGTGTAAAAGGTGCTATGATAGGCCGAGCAGCATTAAAGAATCCCTATATATTCAATGATTTAAGATAATCATACTGCAGGTTGCATATTTGCATTCATAACTTTTCTATGTTCTTCAGAATATATCTTCACAACTTTAAAATTTCCAGTTGTTTTATTTTCAGTAGAATTAATAGTCATTTCAGTAATAAGTGCTTCACCCCTATAATCCCACACACCATCTACATTATGTGCTAAGAAAACTCTTACTGGTGGAAGTCGATACAATCTTCTTTTTTCTTTTTCAAAGGAATATTCTTTATTTAATTCTAAATCTTTAGGAAATCCTTGTGCATAAGTTATTTGCAATGTATCATTTAAAATTAGTTCTGCTGCCATATTACATAAAAATAATATTTTATTTAAATATCTTTGCAATAAATTTACCATCTGTCATAAAAACAAATTACAAGCAATAGTTTTATT
Organism: Nanobdellota archaeon; assembly: GCA_023137655.1. GTDB lineage: Archaea > Nanobdellota > Nanobdellia > Woesearchaeales > BS150m-G63 > JAGLOT01. The sequence goes on from JAGLOT010000061.1 coordinate 4,760, forward strand.
AAATATTTAACCCCTTAACTTAATATGGACTCCAAAGCAGAAATTATATCTAAATGTAGAGTTTTATTAGATGCATATAATTCAGGCAAATTAGGTTATATGAAA
>JAGLOT010000062.1 GCA_023137655.1 Nanobdellota archaeon
ATATCATGGAGCTAAAGATTTTGATGAAAAAGGATTATATGTTTCTTTTGAAGAAAATTCTTTAAATTTAATGTCCCAGGCAAAAAAGTTTGGATGGGATTTTGAAGAATTAGAAAAAAACGAAAAAGTTAGAATTATGTGTATTCCAGTAAAAGAACTAAAAGAAAAAACAATAGTGGAAATATTTAATTTTATTAGGGAGAATGATATAAAAAGATTAGTTATAGATTCTGTATCTTCTCTTGCAATTAATATACCTTCTACATATACTAAAGTAACAGACATAAATGAATTTTATGTAAAAAGATTTATCTATAATTTCATAAATGATTTAAATGACTTAATTGGCGTTACAACATTATTAATAACACAAACTATTGAAGGACAATTATCCAGAGACGGAGTTTCTGAATTTGCTTGTGATGGTATTATATTAATTAATTATGAAAGTATTGGTGGTGAATATTCTAGGCATCTTACTATTAGAAAAATGAGGGAAACGAAAAATGATGCAGATATTCACCCTCTAGAAATCTCAAATAAAGGCATTGTAGTTCATACATTTAAAGAATAATCATTATGATAAATAATCCTAAATTAGCTCAAAAATCTAAAGATCAGATTCCTTTATTTATGACTCCTTTATTTGCACAAACAGTATTTCAGGAAGTCCTAATAAAAAAATATCCTAATTTTTCTAAAGAACTTTTCTTTAAAATAGGGAAAGGTATTGGAATTACTTATACAAAAAAAATTTCAGAAAAAAGATTGCCGCCTATACAAATTATAAAGTCATTTCTTAAAAAACTTTCCAAAAGAGGTTTTGGTAATGGGCAAATAAATCAAATAAATTTTAAAAGTTGTATGGGGATAATTTCATTCCAAACTAGTCCATTTGCAAAACAATATCAAAAAACATTTGGGACACAGAGTGAATGTATTGATTTTTTTATAAGTGGTTTACTTTCTGGCTGTTTTACTGTAGTTGGTAAGAAAGATTGTTATCTAAAAGAAACAAAATGTGTAGCTAATGGTGATATAAAATGTATCTTTGAATTACAATGTGAAAGTATATTTCAAGAAGAATTTATTGAGCAAGAAAAAGTTAATGAGGTTCTTGAATGGAATAAAATTGAATTAAGAGAAAGTAATGAACAACTTAATAATTTAACAAAAAAGATTATTGTAACAAAACAGCTTAAAGAAAAAGATGGTGCACTTAATGTATGGAATATATTTATTTGTTTTATGCCAATAGACCTTTACGAAACTACTTCTAGAATTATGAAATGGTATGGTAAAAGTATAAAATATGAATTATTATATATGTCAATTTGTCAAGCAAAGATAGCAGTCCAATTTCAAATAGATGCTTTTGGAATACAAAAAGGAATGCCTAGTTTTTTAGGGGTATTTAACCAATTAAATTTCTTTGGGATGGGTGATTCAAAGTTTATTCTAAATTCAAATGAAGAAGCTCATGCATTATTCTTAAATAATAATTCATTAGCACAATTTAATAAAAACAAAACAAAAGATGATAAATATTTTAATTTCTTTGTTGAGGGTTTAATTATTGGAGGGATTGAAGAGTCATTTGATGATTATGTTAAATCTATAACTATTAAAACTAAAAATAATACTTCAGAATACATATTTAAATTAACTAAAGATAAAGAAAAGTCAATTAATTATAAATGTATTAAGGAAATAAATAATAAGGAGATTCAAACAGTTCTTGAAGAACATATGAAACATAAATATTATTTAAGTAAATTATAATTCTATTCTAAATGGAAAAACTTCAACATTTGAATATATTCCCTCACCTACATTAATAACTTTTTCTTCTAATGGTTTATACCCAGCTCTTCGAATATAACTTCTTAAATTTGTTTTAGTTATTCCTAATACTGAAGAATGTCCAGTTTGTCTTGCTACTTCATTAATAAATTGCAAAAAACTAATCCCTATATTGGGGTTGTGGTGTGACAATTGATCAATAGCATATTTTGATAATTCTGCAGAACTTTCTAAATCTTTAACAGATTTTGAATAATCATAAATATCTTCAGAACACAAAATACTATGCTTTTTTGAAGTAAGTCTACCAGTTCCAATTATTTTTCCAATTGATAAATCTCTTAAATAAAGTTGTATTGAACATTTATCAAATTCATCAATCAACATTTTTGAAGGGTTTGTTTTAAATCTAATCATATCAAAATGAGAGTATCTAGCAAACCTTAATGCAAATATTTCTGCAAAATCTTCAGAAGATACTGCAACACCCATTTCTAGATTATCATCTTTGGATAACCTTAAATTATTAGGTATATCTAAATATCTTGCAATATTCTGAATTACAATTGGTGATGTTCTTAAATCTTGAAATGTTAAAGGTTTCATTGCCCCAACTAAATAAGAATGGCCATGATATATTGATTCTGAATTAAATATGTTAAACCCTTTTGTTTGTAGAAGTTGTTCTAATTCTTGATTTGTACATGCATTAAAAATTCCTTTTTTTATAATTTCTTTATTACATGCTTCAAATACATCTATTTCTTCAGGGTATCTATCAAATACTCCTGCTGCCTTTAATGAAGGCACTTCACCATTCCATACATCCACCATATTAAAATTTGGTTTGGGTCCTGCAATTAAAACTATACCTCCTGGCCTTAATGAGTTAAATGTAGAATCAAGAACTCTGCTAGCTTCTTCAGGTGGTAAGTGATATAAAACATTACTAAAAACAAAATAATCTACTTCATTAGTTGGTAATTTTAGGCTTGTAATGTCGTCATTTGAAATATGAATATTTGGATCTACTTGATGGGTATCTCTTGCAATTTCAAACATTTCTGGATTTTTTTCTATGGCTCGAACTAGGCCATTTTCTGCAAGTTCTTTAAGCATACGACCTGAACCACAACCCATATCATAAATTAATTTAGGTTCTGAATAAGAAATAATTTTTTTAAAAGAACTAATAACTTTATGTTTTAAATATTGGTAAATTGGAAAATGTGGTATTAATGTATTGTATGCATGAGAATATTTGGACCATACATTATCAGATTGACTAGTTTCTACATTATTTTCTGTTTGAATAACAGAGTCTAAACTAGTATTATTTGCTAAGACTTCAGTCATAAAATCACCCCTTTTATCCAACATAAGCCTAAACAAGGTTTTAAAACTAAATGCTAAAAGTTATCCTTTATCTAATATATAGGATAACTAAATTACAAAAATGGTTAAAATATTATATTTATGATAATCTAAGTCCATATTATTGGTTAAAAAATAAAGAATATGGTCTCAGAATCTTTGTATTATTAAAATAAGGGAGAATTTAATGGGATAAATAAACGACTATTTTTATCCTTTATATGCTATATCTATAAAGTGATGAATCCAAAGAATTAGATTAGATTTTTTAGCTCTTCTACTTCTTCTTTAATTAAATCAAAGGCTTTTTGCCAGAATTCTTCTTGGGTTATATCTAATCCAAGATTATCTTTCACAATATTAAATGGTGAGTCAGAGCCACCTGCGGATAATAAGGACATGTACTTATCAACAAACTCTTTTCCTTGTTGTTCATAAGTTTTGTATAAGGATAAGGCCATTAAATTACCAAATGCATAAGCATAACAATAAAATGGTGTGTGATAAATATGTGGGATATATTTCCATTCATGTTGGAAGATTTCTGGAAGTTCAACTGAATCTCCAAATTGATCTTTTAATGTTTTGAAATATAATTCATTTAATTCTTCAATTGTTGCGCCTTCTTGAATTGCTTTATGTGCTTCAACTTCAAATATTACAAAATAAGTTTGTCTAATTATTGATGCATATTTATCATCTAAACTTTTAATTAGAATTTGTTTTTTTTCTTCTGGGGTTGCTTCTTTTAACATTCTTTTTTCAAGCAATGTTTCTCCAAAAATAGATGCAGTTTCTGCCATAGGTAAAGCAGAGTGATAGGTAAATTGTGTTTGATCTTTTGCAGCTCTTCCATGAATGCCGTGACCAAATTCATGCATCATTGTAAAAACATCTGAAATTTTATTTTTAAAATTTAATAAAATGTATGGTGGTAGCTCATTGGTTGGTGTTGAACAGAATGCACCTGATTGTTTTCCTGCTTGAATTTCAGAATGAACATGATTACTATCAAATATTTCACTAGCATAATTATATGATTTTTCTGAGAAATTTTTGTAGGTAGATAAAACTATTTTTTTACTTTCTTCATATGTATATTCTTTATCTAAATCATTGATTGGTGCATATAAATGATATCTGCTTAATTTATTGTAATTAAGAATCTTTGCTTTAATTTTAAAATATTCATGGAAAATATGGATATTTTTTTTAGTAACATTAAGTAATGTGGAAACTGTTTTATCTTTTACATCATTGCCTTTATTCCTAACACTGATTGGTGTTTTAAAGTTTCTTAGTAAAACATTTTCGTTTGCCCAATCTTGAACCAATACTTTATAAATTTCACCAAGAATATGTTCATTGTCTTTATATTTAGATAATAATTTTGTGTAGGTTTCTTTTCTTACTTTTTCATCTGGGCTTCTTACCAAAGGAACTAAATCAGATTGAGTTATTTCTTTTCCCGAAGCTTTTTCAAGGTCAGTCTTAAATTT
>JAGLOT010000063.1 GCA_023137655.1 Nanobdellota archaeon
TTTCTCTGGTTTTAAAAAATATCATAAAACACAAAAATAATATGATTATTGAAAAAAACAATTCAATTCCAAATAGTAATGGGTTGAAAGCAGGTACCATATTTATCTTTAATAATTCCTTTATTTATAAAAAGTATGGACTTAAAGTGTACATTTGCCCTTCTTCTTGTTTAAATACTTGATTAATTATTTAATATAAAAACATTTAGAGGTAAAAAAATGAAAACTAAAACAATATTTGGCTTATTTGCATTATTAGTTGTTGGGATGATTATTTCAACAGGATTAGTAAATGCATATAGGGGAGATTACTCTGTAGAAGGGCCTGACTATAACGAAGAAAGACATGAATTAATGGAATCAGTATTTGCTAATTTAGATTATGATGCTTGGAAATTATTGATGACTGAAAATGGCAGATCTGGAAGAGTAGTTGACATGGTAAATGAAGATAATTTTGCAATATTTGTTGAGGCTCATGAAGCTGGAAAACAAGGCGATCATGAAACTGCAGCAGCATTAAGAGCAGAATTAGGACTAAATAATGGAAATGGTCCAAGAGATGGAACCGGTTTTGGTAAAGGAAATGGCCAGGGCAGAAATGATAGACAGAGCCATTTCATTGACGCAAATCAAGATGGAAAATGTGACAATGAAGGAACATTCCAAGGAAGAAGGTAATTCTTCTATTTTTTTCTTTTTTTAAATGACTATTTAATCTAAAAAAGATATTATTATAACAATATTTAAAAAGCAATTTGTTTTATTGAATTTATGGCAAAAATAATTGGGATTATCTGTTTACTTTTAATATCTGCACTCTTTATTAGTGGATGTTCTGACAATAATATTAAAGATAATTCGATAACTAGTGAGGGAAAGAATATGATTATAATGGAAACATCCAAGGGTGTAATTAAAATTCAATTAAATGAAGAAAAAGCTCCAATAACAACAAAGAATTTTAAAAGTTATGTAGAAAGTAATTTTTATGATGGGACCATTTTTCATAGAGTTATGCCTAATTTCATGATTCAATGCGGTGGATTTAATGAAGAAGGTAATGAAAAGGAAACAACTACACAAATTAAGAATGAGGCAAAGAATGGTTTACTTAATAAAAGAGGAACCTTAGCAATGGCTAGAACTTCAGTAGTAGATTCAGCATCTAGTCAGTTCTTTATCAACTTAATAGATAATGATTTCTTAGACCATCAGAATGATAGAAATTATGGTTATGCAGTATTTGGAGAAGTTGTCGAAGGTATGGATATTGTAGATATTATTGCAAGTGTTCCTACTGGTATGAATGGACCTTATGGTGATTGGCCAAAAGAAAATGTAGTTATTACCAAGGTTTATTTTGAATAATTTTTTTTATTTTTTTTATTTTTACTCAATAAATAAAGGAAATCCTTATATACTATATTCCAATAAATGTTAATACAATAATTCCAGGGGTGGTAGTTATGAAAAAAGTCCAAAAATCTATTTTAATTAGTTTTATTATTTTATCAATAATTTCAAGTTTATTCTTATCAGGCTGTAAATCACAAACTCTTTTTAATAAAGGAGAAGGAAATTATGTTGAAAAAGCAAGTTTCTCTCCAGATGAAGCTATCAAAGATACCACCTTTGGTTCTGAAGAAGAATTTGAGAATTTTATGAAATCATATTCCAGCTCTGGAAATTATAGATCTTATGATGGATTTGGAGGGGTTATGCTAGATATGATTGAGGGCATGCCCATGGTTAAAAGCGAATCTATGGGATTTAATGAAGGATCTTATGAAGTGGACTCAAGTAATGAATTCTCAGAAACCAATAATCAAGTGTTAGGTGTTGATGAGGCAGACATCATAAAAACAGATGGAGATTATATTTATACTGTTTCTGGCAACACTCTTTTTATTGTAAAAGCATATCCTGGTGAAGATGCAGAAGTCGTTTCTAAAACAAGTTTTGATAATATGCCTACAAGCTTATTTGTTAATGGAGATTATCTTGCAGTTTTTGGTAATTATTACAATAATGATTTTTTTAAAGAAATGGATTTTACCCCAAGGCAAGGAATGACTTACTTTAATATATACAATATAGTTGATAAAAATAACCCTGAATTATTAAAAGAGTATAAATTTGAAGGTAATTATTTCCAAGCAAGAATGATTGAAGATTATGTTTATTTTGTAACTAGGTCTGGTATGTTTTACAGTGGACCCTCTCCTATGCCTATATTTATTGATGGGGCAGAAGTTAAACATATGGAATTAAGAGATATTCATTATTATCCTATACCTTATCAATACCCTGAATTAGCAAATATTCATTCAATTAAATTAACTAGTCCAGATGAAGATATTAGTTCAAAAAGCATTGTTGTTGAAGGAAGTCAAAATATGTATATGTCAGAGAATAATATGTTTATTACATATACAGAATATATTAATGAATGGGATATTAGGCAAGAGATTGTTGTTGATTTAATAACGCCTATGCTTACCTCATCTGACCAAGAACTTGTTGATAAAATAAAATCAACAGATAATGATGTGCTTACGCAATATGAGAAAGAACAAAAAATCTACAATATAATTCAATCATATGTTAATTATATGACTCAAGAAGAGAGAGATAACTTTGAAGAAGAAGTGGAATCTATTCTAGAAGAAAAACTTGAAGAATATCAGCACAGAGAATTTACTCTTATTCATAAGATTAGTGTAGATAATGGAAATATAGCTATTAGTGCTAATGGTAAAGTACCCGGACATGTAATTAATCAATTTTCAATGGATGAATATGATAATGTTTTCAGAATAGCAACCACTCTTAATCCTGTATGGTCAAGTTATGGAAAAGAATCAACAGAATCAACAAATAATGTTTTCACATTAGATGATGATTTGGAAATACTTGATGGACTAACTGGATTAGCAGAAGATGAAAGTATTTATTCCACAAGATTTATTGCAGAAAGACTTTATATGGTAACATTCAAACAAGTAGATCCATTTTTTGTTATAGATTTAAGTGATGTAGAAAATATTGAAAGCTTAGGGGAACTAAAAATACCTGGATTTTCAAGATACTTGCATCCATATGATGAAAATACAATAATTGGTATTGGAAGAGATGCAACATCATCTGGAAGAACACAAGGATTAAAAATAAGTTTATTTGACGTTAGTGATGTATCTAATCCAGAAGAAGTAGCCCAGTTTGTAACTGAAGAAAATCATGCTCAGAGCACAGCAGAGTATGAACATAAGGCATTCTTATTTAACAAAGAAAAGGAATTATTAGTAATACCTGCTTATAACCATAATTATTATTGGAGAAATGAAGGTGGACAATCTTATAATGGTGCAATGGTGTTTAAGATAACAAAAGAAGATATTGAACTTAGGGGTATAGTTGACCATAGTCAAGGCAATGAGTATTATGGCTCAATGGTTGAAAGAAATTTGTTTATAGAAGAGTTACTATATACAAAAAGTCCAAGCTTATTAAGAATTAACACAATAGAAGACTTGAGCAGTGTTAAAAGTATAGAGTTAGTAAGTGATGATGGGCCAATACCTATTTATTAGTTAGTAAGTAATTAATATATTTCATTTTTTTTCTTTTTAAATTCTTAATTAAATTATTTGTAATTTAATAAAACTTAAATTATATAGTTACATTAATAAATTATTAAAATATATATTTAATAAAAATTAAACAATAAAAAGAAAAAAAAGATTAGTTTTTCCAAAGTCCATGGACATTACATAATGCCCTTGCTGAAATATTTTGATTCTCTGCATCTTCCAAATTAAATTCAGCAATTGGTTTTTCACCAGGTGAAGGATGATAACTTGCAACTACCATTCCATCAGCTAAAACTTCAATAAGCTCAATATAATGTTCATCAGTCATAGGGTGTTCAATGGATCCAACACTTATTTTAACATTATTACCATTAATTTCTAAAACAGGAACATGTTTTTCCTTGCCTTCACTTTCTAAAGTTTTTTCGACAAGTAAATTCATTGGTGCTCCACAGCAAACCAATTCACCCATTTTAGCTTCTATAACACTAACAACATTTCCACAAATTTCACATTTGTATAAACCGTTTTTTTGTGTCATAATACTTACTCCTCTTGAGAATGAGATTCTCCACATTCACAATCTTCTTTATCTTCATGATCCCCACAATCACAATCTTCAAAACATAAACATTCAGGTTCATAATATTCTTTTGGATGTTTACAACTTGGGCAAATATCTGGTGCTTCTGTTCCAAAATGGATGTAACCACATTTACTACATTTCCAATGTATTGGCTCTTCATCTTTTAATGTATTACCAGATTCAACTAATCCTAATAATTTCTTAAATCTCTCCCTATGACATGCTTCTACTTTAGCAATTTCTCTAAAAAGTTCAGCAGCCTTTAGATTTCCTTCTTCTTCTGCTTCTTTAGCAAAAGTAGGATACATTTTTGTAGTTTCATAATCTTCCCCTTCAATCGCTGCTTTTAGATTAGCTTTAGTATCCCCAATACCATTTAATAATTTGAATTCATCTTTTGCATGTTGCATTTCATTCATAGCTGTTTCTTCAAAGATTCTTGCAATATAATGATAACCTTCTTTGTATGCTACTTTTGCAAAATAAGTATATTT
>JAGLOT010000064.1 GCA_023137655.1 Nanobdellota archaeon
CCATCGTTCCCGGAGAAGAACTCGCAGAAGGTATGGACTTTCTGCCTTCTAAAGGCACATATAGGGACGGCGAAAAAATAGTAGCATCTCAACTAGGCTTAGTTAATGTGGATGGAAAAGTATTAAGAGTAATTCCATTATCTGGAGCATACATACCAAAAAGAGGGGACACAATAATTGGAAAAATCGTAGATATTCTAATGAGTGGATGGAGAGTCGAATTTGGCGGTCCATACAGTGCAGTACTGGGATTAAAGGAAGGTAGTTCTTCATTTATTGCAAAAGGTGCAGACCTTACAAGATATTATGATATTGGAGATTACATTGTTACAAAAATAACAAATGTTACAAGTCAAAAACTTATTGATGTAAGTATGAGAGGCCCAGGTTTAAGAAAACTTGGCGGTGGAAACATAATCAATGTTGTTTCAAACAAAGTACCAAGAATTATTGGCAAACAAGGTTCAATGATTTCTATGATTAAGAATGAAACAGGATGTAAGGTTAATGTTGGACAAAATGGAATAATTTGGATTTATGGAGAACCTGAAATGGAAGTTATTGCTATCAAAACAATAAAGAAAATTGAAGCAGAAGCTCACCAAGTAGGGCTTACAGATAAAATCAAAATATACCTTGAAAATGAATTAAAAGGTTTTGATAGACCACCAAAAGTGAATCCAGAAAAGCCTAAAGAAGGATTTGAAGGGCACCACAATGCAAACTCCGAAGAAGGAGGTAATGAAAATGAGTTATAATAAAAGATTAGATGGAAGAAAGATGGACGAGCTAAGGCCAATGGAAGCTAAAGCAGGAGTCATTAAAAGGGCAGACGGTTCAGCTTATTTTAAGATTGGAAATACATGGGCATATGCAGCAGTATATGGGCCAAGAAATTTATATCCAAAATTTAAGCAAGACCCAAGCAGAGCAATATTAAGAGTTAATTACAACATGCTTCCTTTTTCAGGTCATGGAAATAGAGTTAGACCTGGCGGAAACAGAAGAAGTAAGGAATTATCATTAGTTATAGAAAAGGCATTATTACCAGTTCTTAACCTTAGTGATTTCCCAAATTCAGTAATTGATTTATTTATTGAGTTTCCACAAACTGATGCAGGTACAAGATGTGCCGGAATTTGTGCAGCTTCAATCGCATTAGCAGATGCAGGAATTGCAATGAAAGACATGGTAGCATCCGTTTCTGTTGGAAGAGTAGACAATGCAGTGGTAGTTGATTTAAACTATGATGAAGAAGCATACGATGCACCTGTAGCAGACGTTCCAGTAGCAATTTTACATAGATCTAAAGAAATATCTTTATTACAAATGGATGGAGATATTACAGAAGAACAATTGTTAAAAGGACTTGAAATGGCAGAAAAAGCATGTGACAAGATACACGAAGTGCAAGTAAAGGCATTAAAAGCAAAATATGTGGAGGAATGAAAATGGAAAGAGATTATAAGTCACATTTAATAAAAGCCTTAAAGAAAAATGTCAGATATGATGGTAGAAAGACAGATGAATACAGAGACATAAGCATCGAATATGGCCTTTTTCATAATGCTGAAGGTTCTGCAAGAGTTAAAATTGGAGACACAGAAGTTATTGCAGGAACCAAATTAGAATTGAACACACCATACTCAGATAGGCCTGATGAAGGAACTATTATGGTTGGAGTGGAACTTACACCGATAGCTAATCCAAACTTTGAACTTGGTCCACCAAGAATTGAAGCAATCGAAATAGCAAGAGTTGTTGATAGGGGGATTAGAGAATCTCATATGATTAACATGAAAAAACTCTGTGTTAAAGCAGGCGAAGCAGTTTGGACAGTTATAATTGACATCATACCAATAAATGATGAAGGTAACTTATTTGACGCAGCATCACTTGCAGCAATGGCTGCATTAAGAGATACAAAATTTCCACAAGTAAAAGATGGAAAAGTTGATTATGAAGCGGAAAAAACAAAAGAAACCTTACCTTTAGAAAAAGAGCCAATTTCTATAACAGTAATTAAGGTTGGAGACGATTTTGTTGTTGATCCAACAATAAAAGAATGGGCCCTTATGGATTCTAGGTTAAGCGTTGCTGTTGGTAAAGATGAAGTAATTCATGCATTACAAAAAGGCGAAGAAAAACCAATGAGTCTTGAAGATATAAAGACCATAATAAAAATCGCTAAAGTAAAAGCAAAAGAATTGCGGAAAAAATTATAGGTACAAACGACCAGTCACCAGAGTTTTTTTAAAACTCTGCAGACTGCAAGTTAAATACCCCTATGGAGGAATTTAAATGGTAAAAGACGAAGTTCACCATACAAAGTACGAAAAAGCAAGAATGATTGGTAGTAGAGCATTACAAATTTCACAAGGTGCACCTTTACTTATTAAATTAAGTAAAGAAGAACTTGAAAAAATTAAGTATGACCCAATTGAAATTGCCATAAAAGAATTTGATGAAGGTGTGATTCCAATTACAGTTAGAAGAACACTTCCTGAAAACGCAGACAAATAATTTTTTTTAGTTTTGAAAAAACCCTGAAGAAATTTATTTCTTCTTGTTTTTTTTATTTTTTAAAACAAACTAAATTCTAAAGAAATTTAAAATATTTATTTTGATTTTATTTTCAATATACTTTATGCTATATAGTTTTAAAATATAAGAAAAATAAATAAAAACTTTACTGGACTGCAAATGCTGCAATTATCAATAAAAATCCTACAATCGCATATAGGTATGGGCTGTATAAAAATCCTAGAAAAGCAATTGGAAGTAATATCCCCATTTGTGCTAATATTGGTAAAACACCCAATACTAATACAAATAATCCCATTGTGATTCCAATGAATTTAAGAAAGTCTTCTTCTAGAAATCCAGATATCATTAACCATCCACCACCAATTGTTAATATTATTGCTAATACCAATCCTGCAGGAGTATAGGGTAAATTAAGTGTTATTACACCAAATTGATTTAATAAGGGCAATAAACCCATTGCAAGAAGTATTAATCCAATTATTGATGCTGGAAGGCTTCTATAAGTTTCCCACTCACCTTTTTTGTTTAGTTTCATTATATGTACACCTCTTAATTATGATAATAAAACTATGAATTTAAGATATATAAAGCTTTCTCAATTAGAAAGATATAAAAAGAAAAAAGTCCTTTTTTCAAATATGAGAGAAATTACAGAAGAAAAATTAAAGAAATATTTTTCAGTTACAAGAAAAGCATTAGATATTCTAAAGATAGCTCCGCCTAAAAGAACCCCCTTGTATGATATAGCAAAAGATTATTTACAAATGGCAACTAATTATTTTAAAGATGCAGCTCATTTTAAAGAAAAAGGAGATTATGTTAATGCATTTGCAGCATTAAACTATGCTCATGGTTGGTTAGATGCAGGAGCAAGAATTGGTTTATTTGACGTTAATCACGATTCTACTTTATTCACAGTTGATTAAATTAAGAATTCTAATTTATATAAACTACCAGTCAATAGAAACATTAATAAATTATTCACATATATTTTTTAAAATAACATGCAAAAACCAAATTTTAAAAGAATTATGAATTATACATTTTGTATTGCAGCTGCCACAGGAATTTTTGCTGCGAAATATTTACAAGCAGAAAGGCTAGAAGAAATATTATCAACACCCACAATACATATTTCAGGAAATATAATTAATGAAGATTATACACCAAGTGCATTATTTCATGCTAGTAGATATTTTAGATGTAGATACAGAAGAATTAGGTGCAATACGTATAGAAGTTCTTTCCACACCTGATTGTTTAAAAGGAGGTATTGAAGACTCACTTGAGATTGGAACTCAGATTGATTTAGAAATAATGGGATCTTCAAATTCTAAAAATTATAGGGCATTTACAAATCAGATTAATATTAATTAAATCTGACCAGTTAAAATCATATATAACATTACTCCGCCAATTGCAATTATAATTAAACCAGCAATTAAATGTAATAGTCTTAATTTTGTTTGTCTTATTCTTTCTAATTTTTCAGTTGTAGAAATGCCCTTATAGACAATCCAAGTAATTGCTAACATAGGTAATACAAAAATAAGATTATATAATAATAGATACCAAACACCCACTGCTTTTGTTACATTTTCTGCTAATAAACCTAAGATTACAATATAAGGTCCAGATGTACAAGGCAATAGGAATAAACTAACCACAAAGCCAATAGCAAATGCACCAGGTACAGAAACTATAGAAGAAATTAATTTCTTCATCCTAGGACGCCATGAAATTGGCACCTCCATTAAAACTCCTTTCCCATACCAAAAATAATCTTTAATATTTAACAAACCAACAATAAATGCTAAAGCAGTTACAACAATGTAAAAGGTTCTAGTTAATCCTGCTGCTTGTATAGCACTAAACAAACCTAAACCCATTAAGAAATATGAAATATAAATTGAACCAGTAAAAGCAAGACCTGCATGTAATGCTTTATTTTTATTACCATTAGCAAGAATTGTGGTGGTTAATAATATTAATACAGCAAAAGCACAAGGATTAATTGCGTCTACTGCTGCAGCCCCAATAACTGCTGGAATTGTTAATGC
>JAGLOT010000065.1 GCA_023137655.1 Nanobdellota archaeon
AATTACCAACACGATTAATACCTTGTTCATGTAATTCTACATCATCTGAATTAAAAGAGCCAATAGGAAATTTCTCACCATGTGCTTTCATAATATCTTCTTCTAAACCACCTGCAGTTGTTACAATAACATCTGCCATACCTAAACTAACTAATTGGGCAAAGAACCCCCTTAACCCAGAAGTTACCATATTTGATGTGAATGTAAGAAATATTTTAGCAGAATTCTTCTTCATCTTAACTATTACATCAGATGCTCGTTTTAACTCTACAGCTTGAAAGCCTGTGCTACCAATTGCAGTAACAAAATCTGAAACCTTGATACCATTTTCCCATTTTAAATCTTTAACAAATGCCATAAGAATACCTCGCTGAAGCTAGACAAATTACCTACCAGAATGACTTACTGAGTTAAATAAATGCTTCATAATGCTTATTTTTAGAATTTCATTTAAAAAGATTTCGCTTTAGAAGACCAGTCTTCAAAGTTCACTCATAAATTCATAAACTTCAGCTTATCTTTATGATTTTTCGTGAACTAAAAACTAAAAATATTTCTATTGAGTATTTGATTAATAAGGGTAAGTTGGCATTTCAGATTGAAACTTCTCTTGTTCTACCCTTATGTTGAAATCGTCAAGATTTGATTCCCACATTAGATAATGTTCATTAATTAATACATAATGATCTTTATCTTCTGCTTGGGCCTTATAGTGTCCTAATGCGCCCTTAACAGATTCCATAAGTTCAATTTTATCATGAATTGAATCTGAGGAATGTAATTCTTTTGCAATTCTTTTACTAGAGCTTGAAAGTTTCCTAACTACATCTTTTAGGCTTAAGTCCTGATTAATTAAATCTATACAAGTAACATCACAGAGACTTAATTGTTTATATATTCCATTAGTTTGCATCGACGAGAAAAAGTTTCAATTTGTTTATAAAAATATGTATGGTAAGAAATATTGATTGTTTTCGGTATTTTTGGAAGTATAGTCTAAAAATAATCTATTTAATTCTATATAATGATTATATGTTGAGTAATTTAAGGGTATAGGATTCATATTAAAAAATCTTTCAGTAGTGGTAAACTTTCGAAATATTTATAAACCCAGATTTTTAAGTATTAAGTGGTGATACACTATGACAATAATTAGTTTTAATTTTAATAAAATCTCTGCAGAAAAGAAAGTTGCAGGCAAAGGACATGTCAAAATTTCAAATAATATTTCTATTAAAGATGTAAAATCTATAGACTTAAAATTTGGTACAAAGAAAGACAAAGCATTAAGATTTGAGTTTTTATTTGAAACAAGATATGAACCTAAATTAGGACACATTTCATTCGCTGGAAATTTGATTTATATGGGCGCTCCAGAAAGTATTAAAAAAATAGAATCAGGATGGAAAAAGAACAAGACTCTACCAAAAGATGTTACTCAACAAGTTATGAGTCATATTGTTGAAAAAAGCAATATCGAGGCAATAATTCTAAGTAGAACTGTAGCTTTACCTTCTCCAGTACCTTTACCTAAAGTAAAAGCAAAATGAATGAAATAAAACTGAAAGTTGTAGAGGCCTTTCAGGACGATATAAATAAAGGAATTGTTAGGATAGATTCTTCTCTAATGAAAAATTTAGAAGTTAAAGAAGGAGATATTGTTAGTATAACAGGTAAAAAAGAAACCTATGGTATTGTAACAAGAGGTTATCCTGGAGATATTGGACTAAACATTATAAGGATGGATGGTTCCACCAGGAAAAACGCTCAAGCAGGCATAGGGGAATTTGTTCCTGTTAAAAAAGCAGAAGTTAATGATGCTAAAAAAATAGTTATTGCACCTTTAGCAGGTATGATTAAAGCCCCTTCTGGACTTTTCAAAAAAGGTTTATTGGGAAGGGTAGTTGTTAAAGGAAATATAATTAGTTTAGGTGGTTCTAGAACTAGAAGAAATGTTATGAATGATGATCCTATGTTTAGAATGTTAGATCAGGAATTCTTTGGCATGGGTTTTGGGTTAAGCAGTTTAAAATTTATAGTTGCTGAAACAAATCCTAAAGGTGGACCTGTTATGGTAACAGAATCAACTGAAATTGTTGTAGAATCTAAACCTGTTGAAATAAAAGAAGATATTGAAACATTGGATGTTAGTTATGAAGATGTTGGCGGTCTAGAAGAAGAAGTTAAAAAAATTAGAGAAATGGTTGAATTACCCTTAAAGAAACCTGAATTATTCCAAAGGTTAGGTATAGAAGCACCAAAAGGAGTTTTATTGCATGGACCTCCAGGGACCGGTAAAACATTATTAGCAAAAGCAGTTGCAAATGAAACTGGTGTTCATTTTATTAATATGAAACCTAGTGCTTTAATCAGTGGGGTACCTGGTGCAACAGAAAAAGGATTTGAAAAAGTATTTCAAGATGCCTCAGATAATGCACCATCAATAATTTTCATTGATGAAATTGACTCATTTGGATTTAAAAGAGAATCTAGGGGGGCAAATGAATTTCTTAATACCCCTGTAATTGAATTGTTAAGACAAATGGATGGCTTGAAAAATAGGGGTCAAGTAATTGTTATTGCTGCAACAAATAGGGTTAATTCTTTAGATCCTGCATTAAGAAGGCCAGGAAGATTTGATAGGGAAATTGAAGTTGGTGTCCCTAGTAGAGCTGGCAGATTAAATATTCTTAAAATTCATACAAGGACTATGCCATTAGATAAAAAAGTTAATTTGAAAAAATTGGCAGAGATTACTCATGGTTTTGTTGGTGCAGATTTAGCATCATTAGCCAAAGAAGCTGCAATGTCTGTAATCAGAAGAGTATTCCAAGACATTAAATTAGATGAGAAAAAAGATATTCCTAAAGAGCTATTAGAAAAATTAATTGTAAAAGAAATTGATTTTGCTGAAGCATTAAAATTTGTAAGGCCAAGTGCAATGAGGGAAGTTTTTGTTGAAGTGCCTACAGTAAAATGGGATGATGTTGGTGGTTTAGATAAAGTTAAACAGCAATTAAAAGAAGCAGTTGAATGGCCATTAAATAATCCTGAAGTTTTCAAAAGGATGGGGATTAAACCGCCAAGAGGAGTTTTACTCTATGGTCCGCCAGGAACAGGGAAAACATTATTAGCAAAAGCAGTTGCAACTGAAAGTAAGGCTAATTTTATTTCTGTAAAAGGTCCTGAGATGTTAAGTAAATGGGTAAATGAAACCCCTCAAATGATTAAGAAAATATTTTTAAAAGGGAGACAGACAAGTCCTTCAATATTATTCTTTGATGAAATTGATTCTATAACAAAAAGAAGAAGTACTGATAGTAAAGAAGGTATGAGTGCTGTAAATCAATTGTTAACTGAAATGGATGGAATTGATGAATTAAAAGATATGATTGTTATTGGTGCAACAAATAGGCCAGATATTATGGACCCTGCACTATTAAGGCCTGGAAGGTTTGATAGAATAATTTTAGTTCAAGCTCCAACAAAAGATGCAAGAGAAAAGATATTGAAAATTCATACTAAGGCAATGCCATTAGCTAAAGATGTAGATTTAAAGAAGATGGCTATTGAATTAGAAGGTTATGTTGGTGCAGATATTGAAGCAGTTTGTAGAGAAGCAGCAATAATTGCACTTCGAGAAGACTTGAAAGCTAAGATCATTCATAAGAAAGATTTTGATGAAGCACTTAAAGTTGTAAGGCCTTCTGTGGAAAAGGATACTAAAGAGAAATATGCAAAACTTCAAGATGGATTTTCTGCTGCTAAGGCAAAAGAAATAAATGAACAGCCTAATTATTTTGGATAATTCCTAGTAAATTATATAAAGAAAGCTAGTATTTTATAGGGTATGAAAGCAGGCAATAAAGTTCAAATAAATCTTAAAGATGAAATAATTGAAGGTATATTAATGCCTTCTGATAATAATTCTTATTTTGTTAAGTTATCTAGTGGATATAATATTGGAATCAACAAAAGAAATGTCAATAGCATTAAAGACTTA
Organism: Nanobdellota archaeon; assembly: GCA_023137655.1. Taxonomy (GTDB): domain Archaea; phylum Nanobdellota; class Nanobdellia; order Woesearchaeales; family BS150m-G63; genus JAGLOT01. Next base: position 4,004 of record JAGLOT010000065.1, read on the forward strand.
GGTGAAGTTAAGCAAGAGAAGATTAAAGTAAAAGAAGTTAAACAAGATAAAAAACTTCCAAAAATTTCTATTCTACATACAGGGGGGACAATTGCAAGTAAAGTTGATTATAAAACTGGTGGTGTGATTGCACAATTTAAACCAGAAGAATTAATTGCAATGTTTCCTGAATTAAAAGAAATTGCAAATATTGAAAGTCGATTATTAGCAAATATAATGAGTGAGAATATTAATTTTTCACATTATAATTTAATTGCAAAAGAAATTGAAAAAGAAGTTAAGAAAGGTGTTAAAGGAATTATTGTTACCCATGGTACAGATACATTACATTATACTTCTGCTGCATTATCTTTTATGTTAGAAAATATTGATATCCCTGTAATTCTTGTTGGGGCTCAAAGAAGTTCTGATAGGGGAAGTAGTGATGCTGCAATTAATTTAGTTTCTGCTTGTGTTTATATTGCAAACTCTAAAGATAAAGGAGTAAGAATCTGTATGCATAAGAATTGTGATGATGAAATTAATGTGATTCTTAATGGCGTTAAGGCAAGGAAAATGCATACATCAAGAAGGGATGCATT
>JAGLOT010000066.1 GCA_023137655.1 Nanobdellota archaeon
TGGAGATAAATCTGTTTTCCCCATACTTGAAGAAGAATCTATCATAAGAACATAATCTGTATCTGTAATAGGTTGAAATGAAAGTATTTCTACACTGTTTGTTGCTACCATATATAATATAATAATCATAAATATTTTTACAAAAAGGATTCCAATACTAACATGGAATTTATGAAATCCGTGAGTTCTTGCAAGTGTTTTTAGATTACCAAAGTGAGTAACTCTTTTACCTCTGAGATAAATCATAAAGAAATATGCTGCAACTGTTAACATAATTAATATTAATAATAATACAGAATCTTGTAATGGATTGTATAGGTTTACAGTTAGTCCAAATAAATTAAAGCTTAAGATATTATCACCTGTTCTTCACCTAATGCACGTATAAAACCTGTTGAAAAATCATCACCTGTTTTTAATTTAAAAAATAGTTGTTCATAACTATGGAATGCGTCTTTCATTTGTTCAATCTTTCTTTTATTTAATAATTCATATTCTTCTCTAACTTCTTCAAGGTCTGTTAGTACAACTTCTCCACTATCAGGGTCTCTTAGATAAATCCTACCCACACCTTCTGGTAGTTTATCATCTATTGGGTCCCTTACCATTATACCGTAAACTTTTGCAAATCCAGCTGCTAGTTCAGGTATAAACTCTTGAACATTTGTATCAATAAAATCAGATATTATGAATAATATGGCATCTGAATTATAGATACCTAGTAATCTTTCAGCTAATTTTTTCCAATTTTTTTTCCCACCATACATTTTTTTATTGGTCATAATATTTAATAAATTATAATAATCCTGATCAGGGTCTAATAGTAATTCATGTTTACTTGAGAATAATCCACCCCCCACATTATCACCTGCCTCTACTGCTGCAAAGGCAAGAGTGCCAGCAATAACTGAAGCAAATTCATTCTTAGTATATTCATTAGTTCCTAGAAGCATAGAGTTTGAAACATCAAGAATAATTATAATATCAAAATTTCTTTCTTCTTTAAAATGTCTTACAAAAAGTTTATTTGTTCTTGCATAAATTTTCCAATCAATTCTTCTGGGATCATAACCTGGCATATATTCTTTAATTTTATCAAATTCAAGGCCTTTACCAGAAATTAATTGATAGTAGATTAAATTCATTCTAAAATATTCTTTTAATTTTTTAGAATTCTTTATGGTTTTTTCTATTAAAGTGTCAAAATCAAATACATTAACTGGAATTTCTTGTTTTTCTTTTGGAAAAACTTTTTCTTCAATTTTAGCTCTTAAGGTCATAGTTTATACCTATACTGGATTAATTATGCCAAGAATTTCTTCAACAATTTTATCTGATGATATATTGTGAGCCTTACCATTATAGTTTAAACAGACTCTGTGTCTTAATACTTCAGGTGCTACAAAAGCTACATCATCTGGCATTACATAATTTCTTCCCTCATATAGTGCTTTAGCTTTAGCAGCAATACCTAAATAGATACTTGCTCTTGGTCCACCACCATATTTTACGAATTTGAAACCTTCAACATTTTTATTTAGACCCCTGGTAGCATCCACTAGATCAAGAATATAATCTCTGATTCTTTCTGAAATAAAAATCTTTCTTGTTAACCCTTGTAATTCTAATAATCTTTCTTTTGAAAATACTGTGTTTGCTCTTTTCTTTAATCCACGATTAGTTGTTGAGTTTTCAGTGATAATTATTTTTTCATCTTTTCTGCTTGGATAATCTAAAATAATTTTAAACATAAATCTATCAAGGACAGCTTCAGGTAATGCATATGTACCTTTATTTTCTAATGGATTTTGAGTTCCAAGAACTAGGAATGGTTTATCTAGGATATATTCATCTTTATCTATGTTAACTTTTTTTTCCTGCATACATTCCATTAATGCTGCGTTGGTTTTTGGTGGTGCTCTATTTACTTCGTCTGCTAAAATGAAATTTGCGAATATTGGGCCTTTGTAAGTTGTAAATGTAGCTGTTTTTGGATTGTAAATTTGCCCACCGATAATATCTGAGGGTAAGAGATCTGGCATGAATTGAATTCTGTGGAATGATGCATTATTAACAACTTGTGCTAATGTTTCAACTAGAAGTGATTTTGCTAATCCAGGGACGCCCTCTAATAGTGCGTGGCCATCACAGATTAAACAAAGAAATATTTTTTGAATTACTAGTTGTTGTCCAATGCATACATGTCCAATTTCGTCAACAGCATTTCTTAATTCTTCAGATGCTTCTTCTGCTTCTTTTTCTGTAAGAACTTCTTCTTTACCAACAGGACCTTGTACTACTTTGCTTTTTGGAGAATATTCTTTTTCTTTAGAAATTGGTTGAGTATGTTTTTTAAATTCATCTGGATGAAAATCTTCTGTTGAAAATAAATCCCTTCCTTTAACTTTTGGTATTTCTTTTGGTTTAGGAGTTTCAACTTTTTTAATTTCAGTTTTTGGTTTTGAGGATTTGATTGGGATATTTCCTGTATTATCTTTCATTGCGAGATAGGTTTCAAGAACACCTATAACACCATCTTTACTTTTTTCTTTAGAAATTAATGAAGCTAATTTCTTATTTTCTAAACCCTCACCAATCCAATGAGAGAAATCATTTTTTTTATCTGTAATGTAATGTAAAACTTCTATATTACTTAATGTTTTAATTTTCTTTAGGAATGAATCTATACTAGTTACAACAGTATGGTCATCAAATATGAACCCCTCATTTATAGAATCTTTAGTTTGGCTCTCCGCCATTTACAATCACCCTCTTTTTTAAAATATTTTAAATCAGTATTAAGTTAATATGATTTAATTTGATGTAATTAATATAGGATTGTTTATTTAAAAAGATTTCGTTTTATGTCCTCTTAAAGTCTAATATTTATATAAAACTAGATTTATGAAATCTTTTGACTTATTCATTTGATTTCGTAAGTATAAAGATTTCGTTTTATATTCTTTGAGATTTATTAGGGGGGGGTAGAGTATTTATTGGGTAAATCTTAATCTATATACTTTAGTGTTTCAATATTTTTTAGGGCAAAGCTTTTAATATAGGGGTTTTATTTAAATAGTATGGGTAGAACATCAAAGCATAGAGCACTTTTAAGGTCCGGAAAGCAAAGTAAGAGAGTTTTAAATAAAAAGGCTAAGAAAAGTATAAGAAAGCCATCAGTTTCTGAGAAAAGAAGTAAAGGAACTTTAAAAGGAAAGTAATAAATTAATTTAAATTAATCAAACTAATAGATTTTGGGATAAAATGAACTATAAAGGATTTGTGTTGGATAAATTTCAGGAAGATTCAATTAAAGCTATTGATAATAATCATTCTGTTGTTGTATCTGCACCTACTGGAAGCGGGAAGACACTTATAGCAGATTATATTATAAATAAGTATATTGATAAGGATTTTAAGGTTGTTTATACTGCACCTATTAAAGCGTTATCTAACCAGAAATATAAAGAATTTTCTAAGGAATATGGTAAAGAAAAGATTGGTTTATTGACAGGAGATACTGTAATAAATCCTAATGCTAAAATTTTAATTATGACCACAGAAATTTATAGGAATATGGTTCTTACAAATGACTCTGCAGTGGATGAAGTTAAATATGTTATTTTTGATGAAATTCATTATATTAACGATATTGAAAGAGGGTATATTTGGGAAGAATCCATTATATTTTCAAATGACCACGTGAGATTTTTATGTTTATCAGCTACAATTCCGAATGCAGATGAATTTGCAGCTTGGATAAATTCAATTCAGAATCATGTGGTGGAAGTTGTTAAACACGATATTAGGAATGTTCCACTTCATAAGAGTTTCTTTGATGCTGAATTAGGCATTACTACACTTAAAGCAATTAATGAAATTAAAGATATTCCAGATTATAATTATGTTAGGGGTAGGGCTAGAGGTAGAAAAGTTCAAAGAACCCCTAGAGTTAAATCCCCATCACATGTTGAATTAATTAAGCAAATTAAAGATAAATTACCTTGTTTCTTTTTTACATTTTCTAGAAAGAAATGCCAGAAACAAGCACAGGAATTGTTTAAGGAACATATTTTCCAGTTTAATAAGGACATTATACCTATAATTAGAGAAAAATTAGGGGATAAATCTGCTGATATAAATAATTTAGAATCCACAAAAATTTTGAAAAAGACATTACCCTATGGTATTGCATTCCATCATGCAGGATTATTGCCGATTATTAAAGAATTGGTTGAAGAATTATTTGGTATGGGAGTGATTAAAGTTCTTTATACTACTGAAACATTTGCAGTGGGTATAAACATGCCTGCGAAGACTGTTTGTTTTGAAGGGATGAGAAAATATGATGGTATAAATTTCAGATTTTTAAATTCCAAGGAATATTTCCAGATTGCAGGTAGGGCAGGAAGAAGGGGTATTGATACAGAAGGTTTTGTTTATTCAATGCTTGATAGAAGAGATTTTGATTATAAGTATTTGAAGAAAATTACTACTAAAGATGTTGATCCAATTCAATCTCAGTTCAAATTATCAGTTAATACTGTTTTGAATTTAATTAAAATGCATCAGGGTAAGGAAA